>CAJPUA010000086.1 GCA_905373705.1 uncultured Schwartzia sp.
GTATAATCAAACTGCTGCTCCGCCTTGATAGCCAGCCGCTTTAACTCCACCTCCCAGTTTTTCAGCCCTTCCTTACGCCAGTTTCCATAGGCCCGCTTCGTCACAATTCGCCCGTGAGTGGACACCTCCTGCAAAAGCGGCTCCAATTTACTGAGCTGCGTATTGTCGGCGTCGATCAAAACCGCCATTTTCTCTAAAGACTCCACGCTCGTCACCTCATCCGCGCGTTCCGTCGCCAATTTTTCCTGTATGTGTCTGAATATTCGGGACAGGAACGCAAAAACCCTGCCCCGGCAAAAATTTTAGTCAGCGGCTTCCCCTTCCAGTTCTTCGCCCGCGCGTCGCCTTTCCTTCTCAATTCCCCGCGCCACCTTTTCCAGTGCGGCGAGAAACGTTTGCCCGGGCAGGGACGTGATACGATCACCGCGCTGCACCGCCCCGACGGTCATACGCTCATCCGTCGCCAATGGCCGCGCGACAATATCCTGCCCGTGCAGATACGATGGCAACACTCCCGTCGCAATCGTGTACGCCTCGAGATGAATGAGGAAATCAACCACCGCCGCCCGATCCGTAACCAGCAAATGTTTCGGGAGACTTCGCTCGCTGAACAACTCCTCCGTGAAATAAAAAGAATTTTCGTCCCCCTGATCAAACGTAACGCAAGGGAAATCCGCCAGATCCGTAACCTGAACCAGCGACTTTTCCGCCAGCGGATGACGACGCGCCAGGAACACGTGCGGCCGCACCGTAAAGAGCGGCTGAAACGCTAAATTTTCCTCCTTAAGGATTTTGCGGATAACCGCTTCGTTAAAATGGCTGAGATACAAAACACCTATCTCACTCTTTAAATTTTTGACGTTTTCAATGATTTTACTGGTGCGCTCCTCCAGCAGGGAAAACTCATAATCATCCCCGCCGTATTCCTTTACCAGCTCCACAAAGGCCTGCGCGGTGAAGGTATAATGCTGGGTCGATACGGAAAAATACTTTCGGCTATCTTCGCGCTGGCGGTAATGATCCTCCATGATCTGCATTTGCTGCATGACCTGCTTCGCGTACCCGAGGAACTCGCTCCCCTCCAGCGTAATCTGCATCCCCCGCGACGTCCGAATGAACAGCGTCTTTTGTATCTCCTGCTCCAAATCCCGCAGCGCCGTCGTCAGGCTTGGCTGGGAAATAAAAAGATGCCGCGCCGCCAAGCTCAGCGAGCCGTACATCGCGATAGCCGCCACATATTTTAACTGTTGAAACGTCATATCCTCGCCCCTATTTTCCAAAAGCTTTCACACTAAAACTATCGCCTGTCTTGCCCGAATACCTCACCTGCTTCATTATCGCACGCCAAAAAGCAATACGCAAGTTTTCCCGCGCTTTCTTTTCCGCACAGAAAAACCCGGGAGCCGAACGCTGTTTGTTCGCTGCTCCCGGGTTATACTTATAAGGAAATTTACCGCTTCATATTGACCAGCGTTTCTAACATCTCATCGGACACGGTGATGATCTTGGAATTGGACTGGAACCCGCGCTGGGTAATGATCATATCCGTAAACTCATTGGCAATATCGACATTGGACATCTCAATGGCAGAAGGCGTGATCTTGCAGCCAAGATCGGCCGCCGTTTTAACGTTTGCAACCCCAGAGTTATTTGATTCTTGGTAAAGACTATCACCCATCTTTGTAAGACCGGATGCGTTATTGAACTGCGCGACCGCGACCTGAGCTTCCGTCTGCTTGACACCATTCGTATAAGTGCCAGTGATTACACCCGACGTATCAACGGACACACTTTCCAAAGTACCGGCTGCATGACCGTCTCCTGCCGCCGATACCGTATTAGAACCAGCATATTGCGTAAGCCCAGCGAAATTCAGCGCTACCTGCTGGGGACTCGCTGCTCCATTTTTATATTCAAGTGATAAGGAAGCATCGCCGGAAACATATCGTCCCATAGTATCAAAAACTAAATCTTTTTTCTCCAGTTTGACCGTGGTTTTACTTCCATCCTTCTCCACCAAGGTCACACTGTCGCCGCCCCCCTGCAAGCTCATGGTCCAAGTATTGGCTTTCGTTTTGGTGATCAGGACTGACACGTTATGTGCAGTGCCTTCACTGTCATAAACGGCGACACTCGAAACAAGCGACGGATAAAACGTACCATTCGCCGCATAATTCGCCCCCACTAAGCCCGTTAGCGAAGTACCATCCTTGCTTTGCAGCGTAACCGAATCCACCCGTTTACCATTAAAAGCATACCCATCTTCCGTCCGGGTAACACTGCTAACCGTTCCGTCACTCGCCGTTCCCATTCTGGTATAATTCTGTGAATTGCTGTTGACGACGAGCGGACTCGTAAGCGTCGTCTTATTGCCGTTTGCCGTGGTTACTTCCGCACCTGTGCTTGCTGTAATTTTTGATATAACAAAATCAAAATTAACGGTCTGCCCATCGGCATAGGTAAATCCTGTCGGTATTGGCACCTCGAAAGTAACGACATTTCCGTCGCTCAAAGTGACCGTAAGCTTTGTATTGCCTGGCGCAGCACCTGCTGTAGTAACGCCACCCGGATTAATCGTACCCGACAAAGTATATTTATCGCCGTATTTGTAAGTTCCACTGGTTAAAGCTGGCGGCGTATAGGTCGTTCCGCCGTTTATGCTGTGAACAGCACTTCCCACGGATAATTCCAAAGTAGCGGTTCCCGTGGTCGTCGCTGTCACCGAATCGATCTTTGACGTATATAAAACTTTTCCATTTACGGCACTGCCCGTAGTGAACGGATATCCCGAAGACCCGTCCAAGTCAACTGTTTCCCCAGTGGATAAGGAAAGCGACATTTTACCCGCTGGCTGCGGCGTATAATTGGTAACCGTCTCAGTTGTTCCATCAGCGTATTTAACGATTGCACTGCCAATAGCATAGCCTTTGGTTTCCGCATTCAGATTGTGCGCATAAGTACAGTTAGAAGTTGCCTCCGCCTCCATGCTTTTCCCTGCTTTAATCGCAATCCTTGTCATACCGCTTCCCGTTTTTGAGTCAGGAAGTTTGCCATCTTCCGCCATCCAGCCCATAACATAGTATCCATTGCCCGGCTGGACATAATTGCCGGCGGCATCAAACTCAAATGCGCCATTACGGGTATAATACTGCTGTTGGCCATTAGACATGACAAACAGGCCATTACCTGACAAACAAAGATCGGTATTTTTCCCTGTCGACTGCACACTGCCGTTGGTAAATAAAAGATCAATGCTGGATACGGCGGAGCCGAGACCGATTTGCTTAGGGTTTGTTCCGCCGAGCGTATCCGTGGGAGCGGACGCGCCGGTCAAGGTCTGGCTGATCATGTCGGCGAAGGTCACGCGGCTGGATTTAAAGCCGGTGGTGTTGACGTTGGAAATATTATTGCCGATGACATCCATCCGCGTCTGGTGATTTTTCAGCCCGGATACGCCGGAAAATAAAGATCGCATCATGAGTTATACACTTCTCCTTTAGTTGGCGCAGCTTAGAGAATCGCCACGCTGTCAATATCAGTAAAAAAACGGCCGGGAATACTGTCCTCACCAACGGCGGTAACGATCGTCCGATTCTGGACGCTGACGACCATGGCGAGGTTGTCCCGAAAATAAATCAGCGCTTCTTTTCGATCCTTCCGGCGCAACCGGTCAATAATTTCGACCAGATTCCGCATATCCTGCATCGTGAGATTCTTCCCGTAACGGCGAAAGCATTCTTCCGCGTTACGGGAAAAGCGCACGCCCCTTTTCCCATCGACACTGATGAATACCGGCTGCTGGGCGGATGTACCGTCGGCGTCGGTAAGCGCGACGTCGCCTTTGGGCCGGAGCTGTCTCACGTCTGTCTCGCTCAAGAACTTCCCCTCCTTATACGGCAATACTTTTCGCTTCAATCTCCCTTCTGCCAAAACATCGTTTTAACATATTTATGTTATATCATACTTATCGTATTTTAACAAAATTTCTTAAATAGTAAATTTGTCTAAAAGAACTATTTTTATAACATATTTATCTGGTAGCCAATATTGTAAAATAAAAACGAGGTGGTAGTATTGAGCGAGAAACTCCAAATAGCAAAAAAACGCCCGCGCGGAGCGGACGGATATAAAATATTTTCGATTCGGATTACCGAGGATACGCTTGATCGAATTAATCATCTTTCGGACCAAACCGGCCACACACGCAACGAGCTCATCGGGCTGTTATTAAACTACGCTCTCGACAACAGCGAAGTGGTCACTCCTAAACCTTAACGCAAACCACTAAAAACAAGCGCACGAAAAAGCCACCCTCTGTCAATGACAGAGGGTGGCTTTTTCGTGATTTCTTTTACACCAGTTCCAAAAGAACCATCGGCGCCGCGTCGCCGCGACGTGGGCCGAGCTTTAAAATGCGGGTGTACCCGCCTTCGCGATCGGTGTATTTGGCAGCAATCTCGCCAAAAAGTTTACGCACGACGTCTTCATCAACGAGGCGCGCGATCGCCTGACGACGCGCGGCGAGATCGCCGCGTTTCGCCAGCGTGATGAGCTGGTCGGCTAAGCCGCTGATCTCTTTGGCCTTGGCTTCCGTCGTCTCGATGCGCCCATGCGCGAAGAAGGAAGTCAAAATGCTGCGAAACAGCGCTTTGCGCGCGCTTGAATCACGCCCTAATTTTCTGTAAGCCATGTATTTCCCTCTTTCCTCATTCTTCCTCTTTATGGAGCGCCAGCCCCAATTCCTGTAACTTCTTTTTGACTTCCTCAAGCGATTTGCGCCCGAGATTACGAACCTTCATCATTTCTTCTTCCGTCTTCGCCGTGAGGTTTGCTACCGTGTTGATGTTAGCGCGCTTCAAGCAGTTATAGGAGCGAACGGAGAGATCGAGGTCTTCGATCGTCATTTCCATGATCTTCGCCGTATCGTTTTCCTCAGCCTCATTAAAGGTTCCTTCTTCCATTTCATCTTCTTCGGAGACGCCCGCCATATTCTGGAACAGCTTCAGGTGCGCGATCAGGATACTGGCCGCTTTACTGATCGCTTCTTCCGGGCGGAGCGAGCCATTCGTCCAGACCTCCATGACGAGCCTGTCGTAGTCCGTGACGTTCCCCACCCGAGTATCCGATACCGTGTAGTTCACCCGCAGGATGGGGGAGAAAATCGAATCAATGGGAATGACCCCGATCACATGATCCGGCTTTTTGTTTTTATCCGCCGAGACATAGCCACGGCCACGCTCAACGGTCATTTCCATGTGAAGCGAGCCTTCTTTATTCAAGGTCGCGATGTGAAGCTCAGGATTCAGGATCTCAATATCGGCGTCCACTACGATGTCCGCCGCCGTGACTTCCTTCTCTCCTTCAACGTCGATTCGGATAAGCTTGGGCTCTTCCGAATGCATTTTGAAGCACAATGATTT
>CAJPUA010000087.1 GCA_905373705.1 uncultured Schwartzia sp.
TAAGCTTAACACTGTTTTTGCAAACAGTCCCTGCAAGGTGCTGTTTTTTTGCCCGCGGGTTGGGGGTGAACACGCCCTAAATAGAACGTTACCTGTTGCTCCACGTCAAGATCGGCTTCACCTTGTGGCATTGCTCTCGTTTGGCAGGCCCCAGATAACGAGAATCGAATCCTCGCGGAGAATCGCTAAGGAGCCAGACTTCATCAGAAGCAAGACGAACAGGCAGTGGAAACGTGCTTAAAGGGCGACCGGCCTTGTCAAACGACAGCGGGGTGCTGTTTGCAATGACTTTTCCAGCCACACGCAGCAGTCCGGATGAGTCGGTTTCAACAAGGTCATCAGATAAACCGGCGACGTGTTTCAGAAAGTCTCGACTTTCTCCCCAACCATTTTTGCGCCAGTACCGCTCAGGCATCCAGCCCGTAGACTTGAAGGCTGCGATGGGAACGCGTACGGTATCGCCGCACTGTAGCGTTTCATCCACACGCCACCACAAGCCAACTGGAACGGAGTACGTCGTGTTCATAACCAGTCGGCCAGAACAGAACAGGGCGGCAAGCGCCGCCCCGACAAGAAGAATCAACGCTGCAATTCGACGCATTATAGAATGGAATTCACGTTCAAGAACACAATGTCTCCGCCATCATATCGTGCAGCAAAATCTATAATGCCGTTGCCTTTGTCAGGGGCCTTGTACAGGTCACGATACAAGCCGATCTTACCCCTAACAATTTGCTGGCGAAGCTCGTCGGACAGACCGTCAAGTTTATAGCCCACCCACCACTCTTTGTTGTCGCCTTGAAACACAAAACGGCTGTCACTGTAGTCTACATCTTCCTCAAGGTACGGCTTTACCACCCCCAGGATATGCTCAGGGGTGTCCAGGATCGACGCAAGGTTGTAATTCTTGTCCTGAGCGATTTCATGACGATGCTTTGAGAGGAAGCCCTTTAAGGCCTTTGCCGTTGTCCTTGCAGGCTTCAGAAACTTTTCAATTTCATCGTCCTGCGCCTCTTGAACTTTCAAGCTCTTGATGCCGAGCTTCTTAAGCGTCTGTTCGTTTTCCTCGCCGTAATATTGCCTCAACCATGGATCTTCCCGTTTTTCAGAAGCTTGGAATGCCTCAAAGATCACCTTGGCGTCGGCGACGCGCTTCTTCAATCCCTCATTGGCAGCTTTGGGGTCGTCCGGTAACGGAGTAGGATGCCCATCAGGAGCATATTTTTCGAGCCACTCCAAAGCCGTCTTGTCTCTCGTGAATGCCGCTATTCCTCCAATCGACCTTCCAGCTTCCTGGAATTGCTTCATGAGCGCTTCATTCTCTGCGGCGAGTTCCTCCGGCGTCATCGAGGCAATGGCCGGCGTGTTGATGGACAAGCCGCCGCTGCCTATCAGGGAATACACTCCGGCAGCTAAAATGCCCAGCACCAGGACAAAAACCGCTATATCCTTTCCGCGAAACTTCTGCATGAGTACGATCTCCTCTCTTGCTAATGCTGTTTTTTGAACACGGGTTTTCCGCCGTCGTCGTCCGCGGTCGCACGGCACGTCGGGTAGTTGCCGCAGCCCCAGAAGGGACCGTTCTTCCCGTTCCTCAAGACCATCTTTGCTCCACACTTTGGGCACTTCACGTCGCCTTTTCCGGCCTTGGGAGCCGTCTTCTTCGTGGCCTTTACAGGCTTCTTCTCCCCACTGCCCTGCACAGAAACGGAGCCCGCCTGGGCAATGCTCTCCCGAATCGTCGTCGCCATCTGCTCCATCATGTCCTCAATGGAGAGCGTCCCTTCCTTAATGGCACGAAACTTCGTCTCCCAGAGCGCGGTGAGGTCCGGCAGAGTTATCGCCTCCGGCAAAGCCTGAATCAGGCTGCGGGCAGCGGGAGTGGAGATCAGTTGCTTCTTCTGCTTTTGAAGCTGGCCGAACGTGATGAGGTCCTTCAGGATGCCCGCCTGCGTCGCCGCCGTCCCGATCCCGTCCGTTTCACGGAGAATCTTCTTGACCTTTGGATCGGCAACAAACTTATGGACCTCGTTCATCGCCCGAAGCAAGCTGGCCTCAGTGAACCGTGCCGGAGCCTTCGTTTGCTTCTCCTGGAGCTTCGTGTCGCGGCACTCCCCCTGCTCCCCTTCGCTCACAACCGGAAGGGCAGCCTGTTCTTCCTCCTGCTCCTCCCCGTCCTCATCCTTTTCAGGCTTGTCATCCCTCTCAACTGCCTTCCAGCCCTCCGCCAGTACCCGGCGGCCGGAAGCAACGAAGGTCTCTCCCTCCACCTCAGTGATGATGCCGGTCTGCATGTACTCGTGGTCCGGCATGAAAAAGGCAAGGTAACGGCGGGCGACAAGCTCAAAGATCAGGGCCTCATCCCCCTCCAGCGGCTTTAACGCCCTGCAGGACGAGGAGGGGATGATCGCGTGATGCTCCTCTACCTTCTTGCCGTTAAAGACGGGCGTTTTCCGGGCCGTGTCGAGCTCATCAGGGCACTTCAGGGAGGACAGGGCATCGATCACCGCCAGGACCTTCTCCGCCTCGCCCTGGTGCCCCTCCGGCAGGTACTCGCAGTCGGAGCGCGGATACGTGAGGACCCCCTGCTCGTAGAGCTTCTGGCAGACCTCCAGGACCCGGGAGGGGGACAGGTCGTATTTCCTCGAAGCCGCCATCTGAAGCTTCGGCAGCGAGTACCCCAGCGGTGGCTTAACACTCTGCTTTTTGCTCTCGTACTTCGTTATGACAGCCGGCTTGCCCTTGAGCCTCGACGCCAGCTCCTCGCCTGTCGCCTTATCGACCAGGCGTCCTTCCTCATCAAGGCCTGTCTGCTCCTCCTTCGGCCTCCAGCCCGCCCAGAAGGCCCCTTCCTTAACCTGTATTTGCGCCTGAAGGGCCCAATAAGGCTTGGGGACAAAGGACTCAATCTCAAGGTCCCGACACACCACCAGCGCCGTGACGGGCGTCTTGACCCGACCTATCCGGAGCGGACCTCCATCGTAGCCGTTCTTCTCTGCAAGTTTGGTGTAGAGCCGCGTCATGTTCATGCCGTGCAGCCAGTCCGCCTGACTGCGCGCCCGTGCGGCGTCGCGGTCACCTCGGAAGTCTTCGTTGGGCTTGAGCTCGGCCAGGGCCTTTCGCACGGCGTCCGGGTTCGTGTCGCTGATAAGGACGCGCTGCACGGGGCCTTTGTACTTGCAGTACTCCAGAATCTCATCAATGAGTAGCTGCCCTTCACGGTCGCAGTCCCCGGCGTTGACGACAGAATCCGCCTTCTTGAGCAGGGTCTTGAGGTTGTCGAAGAGGTCCCTGCTCTCCTTCTTGACCAGCATCTTCCATTCCTCCGGAATGATGGGCAGGTCGGTCAGGTTCCAGCGCTTGTACTTCTCGTCGTATTGCTCTGGCATCGCCTGTTCCAGGAGATGACCTGCAGCCCATGCCACGACGTCGTTTCCGGCCTCAATGTAGAGCCTTGAAGCCTTCTGCGGCTGAGGCAGCACGGCGGCGATCGCACGGGCCAGGCTCGGTTTCTCCGCTATGAAAAGACGCATCGATCTCCACCGCCTCTCCTACCGATGCAGCGACTTGGACTGCTTCTGTATAATGGGGGCCAGCTTTGCCTTAGCACCGTCTTTGGGGTAGGTGATCTTCAGGTCCTGACCCTGTTCCGGCGCTGTTTCCAGCTTCTCAAGCCTGTGAACGGTGAAAAGCTTGGAGGCGGTTTGCTGGATACACCTGCCGTGTTCTGCGTCTGCACGGATGATCTTGCCGGTGAACCACTGGCCTTTGGTGTAGGGATGGAGGTTTATCGTTGGCTCCTGGACGCCGGTGTCCTCCGTGATCATACCGGCAAGCTCGCCGGACACGGCTTCGGGCATCAATGCCTCGCGCTGGCGTTCTCGGCAGATGAGGATGACGGCACGAAGGTTCTCCTGCCGCGCCGCAAAAAAGTCCTTCTCCTCCGGCTCGCTGAAGCCGTTTTTCGCACTGCCAAGGTACTTGATCTGCCGGTTGCAGTTGGTCTCAAAGGGCTCGCCTTTAGGCAGGTTATCCGGGTTCACGCCGAGAACTTTAAGGCGCTCGAAGTGAGCCTGATATCCCTTCACGTCCAAGATGTCGCTCAGTGATCCGCGAATGGCCATGTTTTCGACGATCTGTTTGTCGTATCTGGCCTCATCTTCTGGAGTGTTCGCATAGAGGGCCTTTTCGAGGTTGATGCTCATCTGTTCGGCATCCAGTATATCGGAGGCGTTGCCGGAAGCGGCAACGCCTCGCAATATGGCGGTGGTGTTTGCAAGCGTGTCATTAACTTTTTTCTTCTGAGATGTGCGTTCCAATCGTTCCTTGGCATCGGAGTGATTTAGAATGGCAGTAGAAAGCTTTTTCAGATTATCCATTGAGCCATCCTTCACCGAATAATTTCACAGCATCGTTCAGGTTGTATCCCCACTCTCTCATCCTTTGAAGACCGAGAACATGCTTCATTCCGTCCGCAAGAATAGGATTCACAGGGATCTTCCTTCTTAGAGTATCAGCTGCTTCCTTCTCCCCACGCTCATCCAGCAAGTCCGCTTCATCCATAATTCTGTCCTTATCCTCATCCGACATCGTGGACACGAAATCCTTGGGCAATAGCATCTGTCATTCCTCCGTTTCAAAATACCACTCTTAACACTATTCTACCGCCATGCTGCCGGGAAAAGGATGTCCCGCTGAACAAAGATCATAAAGCGGTAGCCTGGCTTTATCTTGATGGTCGGCTGCCGGTTGACCTCACGGCCGATAATCTGTGCGGATGCCTCCGCAATCGCTGCCGCAGCATTCTCAGCTAGAATGGATCGGTGATCCTCACGGTCTCGATCGCCATTTTTTGTCGGTGCAGCCATCTCCACCCCGGCTCCCAGCAGGGAAACCATCATGGCTGAGGTTAGGATGCTGTTCCAATGACGGTTGACCTTGCCTTTGAACCCGGAGTAGCCCGACTGGTCCGCACCACCCAGGTTGTCCAGGACCAACGTAGACCCGTCGGGGAAGACAAGGCGGCTCCAGATGACCAGTACACGGCTCTGACCATAAGCCACCTGATTGTCGTATGTGCCGATCACCTTTGAGCCACGTGGAATGAGGAGGTATCGGCCCGATACGGTATCCCACACGTTCTCTGAAATCTGAGCAACCATGTTGCCGGGCAGGTCCGAGTTCAGGCCGGAGATAAGAACGCAGGGAAGAAGCGTTCCGGACTTAAGCTCCAGCGGGCTGCGCGGCGTGGCACGAATGTGCTGCGAATACTCCTCCGGAAGGTTCTGTTTGATGAACGCCTCCTTCTAAAAACAAGTTATGGAATTGATGATCTTATTTTATTTTAAAGCTAAAGATGTTGACATGAGGCATATTTAACTATACACTTAAAGTA
>CAJPUA010000088.1 GCA_905373705.1 uncultured Schwartzia sp.
GCTCGCGCCCCGCCATGGTCAAAAGCGTCTGAAAAAGTCGACGCCCTTCCGCGCTTCCCTCCGGATACTCCACCTTACACCTCTTTCCCCATTTTAGCGGGCGGCTTTTCTGAGCCTTACCGCTCTTTCATCCGCTTTTTTCCTCCAGCGCCCGGTAATATTCCTCATAAGGAACATCGGGGCTGAACAGGATCCCTTGTCCGTGATCCGAAGCAAACTTAACGAATTTATGGTAATCGCCGAACAATTCCCTTAAGAGCGGCTCGTAGCCGACAGGCGCCGGTATCGTTCGCTTTTCAAACGGCAGTTTTATTAACTCCGAATACCACGCCCGGTCAATATGCAGGTACCTTCCTTCTAACTCAAACCCGAAAAAGTTCAGGCGCTGTGAATCTCCGAAATGCGCCGCCTGAAACCGCTCATACTCGCGAAACCGTTCCTTGGTCGGCAATTTCAGCAAAGCATCCCGGATTGCGGCAGGAATATAAGTTTTTTCCCCGCGCTGCAAAAACCAGCGATATAAGCCTTCCTGAACCGCCATAAGATATAATTCCATGTTTCTGAACGTCTAACATAAGTCCCCCTCACAGGATGGCCCCGTTCTCGCGGTTAGGGAAAATCAATCTTTTCCAAACACTCGGTATAAGGAATATCCGCGCTAAATAAAAGGTTTTCATGGGAAGAAACCCCCTGCACAAACTGGTGATAATCGCCATACGCGCGCCTCAAAATCTCATCATATGCCGCCGGTGCCGGCAGGTGAAAGGACTCAAACGGCAGCTCAATCAACTTGTCAAACCACTGCCGTTCCATGCTTACGCTGTTGCCGCAAATGGCGGAAACCAACATATTCACCATGCGCGAGGATCCGTAACGCTCGGCGGCTATCGCCTCAAACTGCCGCATTCTTTCCTCACGCGGCAGCTGGACCAATGCCAACAGTTCTTCCGTGGGGAGATAGCTCTTCGCTCCCTGCCGGATCCCCTCCAGGATTCCCTCCGGATTGTAAACCGTCGCCCAGATCTCGCCCTGCATCGCCAAAATTTCTTCTTCCTCTGGGGATCCGTCCGAAGTGGCATCCAGCGCATCGATATCAATGAAAATGCCCTGATGGATATCCTTAACCTCTGGGTACTGAATGGCCGACGTGCGACTGTCCCGCAGCTTTGACATCCCCAGCACAAATCGCTTGTCCGTATAAAGATCCTGAAAAAAATAATAGGGTGGCAATTCGCCGACGATAACCTTCTTCAATCGGTCATAATCTGGCCGCGGCATCATGAGATCGATATCGTCGTCCCACGGAATAAAGCCCTGATGGCGCACCGCACCTAAAAGCGTCCCATAACTCATGAAATACGTCAAATCGTATTTCTTACAAATCCGGTCAAATTCCCGTACCAGATTCAGCTCCACATTCCATACCTTTTTACGGTCAAACGTCACCAAAAAGCCGTCCCGCAACTCGTCGTGATACAGGTCGCGAATATATTCTTCCACGACGATTCCCTCCCCTGAAAAAACGTTTATCATAAAATAATTCGCCGTGCTCCACGAAAAGCCCTGCCTTATGCAAAAAAGACCCGTTTTATTTACTTTGCGCCGCCTTTTGATAATATCTTTTGATTGTCCTCTTTGACAATCGCGTTCTGCTGCCGCTTATTTTTGTCACAGTTTCGAAACGTCTAATTTTTGGGAATATTACCCTTTTTAGTTTTTCGAAACTGCACCTTTTTAAAAAGGCGTTTTGTCACCCAGATAGCAGAGAATTTCGTTATTCAAATACAGCGCTTGCAGTTCCTGCATGGTATCTTCCGCCATATCGCCGCCGGTCACATAGGCGTATTCCATGCCGAGCTGTTCCCATTTTGTTTGCCCCAAACGATGGAATTTTAACAGGTTAATTTCGTATAGGTCATGGACCTGCATGAAGGCGATGACCTTTTGGGCGTTTTCCACACTGTCGTTGTAGCCATGGATCGTGGGTTGCCGCAGCACCAGACGGCCCGGCCAGCCGGAGGCCTTCAAAGCGGCGATATTCTGGAGGATCAAGGCGTTTGAAACGCCGGTTCCCTCCCGGTGTTTTTCATCGTCCATATTTTTTATGTCGATAAACGCAAAATCGATGTAGGACATGAGCATCAGAAATTTTTCCGTAGGGACATCGCCGGCTGTCTCAATGGCTGTATGGATGTGCATGCTCTTACATCGTTTCAGGAGGGCTAACAGAAACTCGTCATGCAGGCAAGGCTCGCCGCCGGAAAAGGTGACTCCGCCTTCGCTGCCCCAGTTGCTGCAATCACGCTTGAGAATCTTAATGATATCGTCGATGGTGTAGATTTTACCACAGATTTTCAAGGATTCCGACGCGCAATACTGCGTGCATTCAAAGGTTTCGCACCGGTTGCAGATCTCCCAGTGGACGACGGGCCCTGTATCTTCGAAATGCAGCCCCCCTCTTGGACATAGATCGACGCAGGCACGACATCCGGTGTGCCATTTGCAGACCCGCGGAGCAAACATGAGATGGCGCTTACCGGCGAAATTTTCTGGATTCGCGCACCATTTACAGCGCAGCGGACAGCCAGCGAAAAAGATTGTCGTCCGGCAGCCGGGGCCATCGTGGATCGAAAAAGCCTGGATGTCAAAGATAATTGCTTTCAGGTCACGTTCGTTCACCATGGTTCATCCTCTCTGGGCGAATCGCAAAAAGGAGAAGGCGAAAGGGACGAGCGCCCCTTTCGCCTTCTTGCACAGGTAAATAAACGGCCGCGGTTTTTCCGGGGCGCGGGCCGCCGATAAAATCGCGTTATTGCATTTGGAAATGCTCGCAGCCGGTGGCGCCGCAAGAGCTGTAAGCCCAGTTTTCTTTCTCGAAGCCGACGCAGGTACCTATCCCATACTTATCTGCGTCCTTGAAGCAGGCGCAGCATCCGCACCGCTCCATGGGAACAAACATTGGGCAGGCGTCGCTGCCTTCACCATCAATGGGGAGCATCGCTTTGGAGAGGGCGCACATGCCCTTTTCGCAATCGAGATGGACGTAGTTTTTGCAATCAATATGTTTCATGATCGTTACCTCCTTTTTGAATAGGCCTTTCGTGCATCAGGCGTTCTCGTACTCGGTGCGGTAGATGACTTCATCCTGAATGGGCTTACCGATCTCACACCAGTACTGGGTGAAGCCCGCGACACGTACCATCAGATCGCGATAAGAGTCGGGTTTTTTCTGTGCGGCCCGTAATGTCTTGGAATCGACGACATTGAACTGGACATGGAATCCGCCTTTACGCATGTAGGCGCGAACGATTTCCAAGAGTTTGCGCGTTCCCTGCAGCCCTCGAACGGCTGTGGGGTGCAGCTTCAGATTCATCTGCGAATTCTGCTGCGTGCCATGGTCATAGCAGCAGGCGGATTCAAAGATCGCATAGATGCCGTTCTTGTCGGTGCCGGCCGCGGCGGACATGGATCCATCGGAGTAGGTGGTGCCGGCGAGACGTCCCGCGGCGTCCGAGAGAGTGATGAATCCCTGCGGCCCGTGCGTTGATACGGAGATCTGGCACAGGTAGAGCGGTTTACCGTAATAGGAATTGAATTCCCGGGTCAGCGGGAACATCGCGTCCTCGTACCATTTCAGGAACTTATCCGCTTCCCAATCGGCGTTGCCGTATTTCGGCGCAGCGAGGCAGTCGACGAAAATCTTTTCATACTTCTTGGCATTTTCCGTCGCTTCGCGGTAATCCGGCGAGAATACCCCCGTCTCATACGCGGTTTTGAAGCCGAAGTTATTCAGCATGGCGTCGACCATCTCATCCAGTGTGTACTTTTTGTCTTCAAAGACATTTTTGTTCAGAGAGGCCAGTTCGTTGATGAAGGTAACGGTACCACAGGATTCGAAATTGATGGTAGCATTGTAACGACCGCCCATCATCCCAAGATCGGCGCCTTTTGTGAAGCAGTCGGGCTTTAAGAGAGAAGCAACCGTCGGCATATTGTGCTTGCGCCAGATGTCCATTTGCAGGTTGTTGACCTTGTTGACGACCTCGATGATTTTGCGGAGATAGGTCTCCCACTGATCGGTGACGGCTTTCATGGTGTCAAGCTTTTTGTTGTGCTCCGGCAGGATCTGCCGCTTCATGCGATGGTCGTAGCCGTTGGTCAGCACGAGCTCAAGCACTTTAGGCAGACCGACGAAGTGGACACCGGTCCCCGACGTCGGCCCCGCACCCCCCGGGATCCAGTGCGTTTGGCCGTTGTAGTGAAGGGGCAAGAAGCAGCTCGGTGCCGATTCGAGGCAGCCGCCCAAGCACCAGGCCCGCGCGTCCTCCATGTTCATTCCTTCCGGCCCGTAATTGAGTATCATGAAGTTGATGCCGTCCTGGTTGTTCATCCACGCCGGATACCCCATCCCTAATTTGGTGCAGGACGCGGCTTTCAGCAGGAAGTCTTCCGGCAGCTTTTCGTCGTAGAGAACCGACAGCGTGGGCTGCGTCGTGCGCGCGCGCATACCGGCTTCGACGATCAGATATTCGAGCGGGGTCACCGCGCTCAGGCCGTCTTTGGTCAGACCGCCCAGCGAAAGATTATTGAACGTATTGCCGGAGAGAACGCCGCCTGTTACGCCTGCCGAGGCGAAGCATTCGATGCAGGTAATCTTCAGCCGGTAGTATTCTAAAAGCTCGATGACATCTTCCTCGGTGACGATCCCGTCGTCGATATCCTTTTCGTAGAAAGGCTGCAGTACCTGTCCGAGGCGGCCGATGGACTGTCCGGACTGCGGGTCTTCGTTGACGACGCCGTAATGGCAGCAAAGCGTAAGCTGCAGGGCCTGACGGAAGGTTTCCGGCCGCTTGTGGGCGATGTGAGCCATGACTGCATGGATCTCTTCGTAATTTTTCTTCAGCTCCGGATCTTTTTCCACCGAAGCTAAGTATTGGGCTCTATCGGCGTAGTTCTGGCACCACTGGCTCATCCCCTGCGCCATGATCTTCATGGCGACGTAATAGTAGCCGCGCCCCATGCCGAGGAGTCCGTCGTCGCCCGCTTCGCCCATGGTTTCAGCGATCTTCTTGTCACATTCGGCGATGATGCCGTCCCAGCCGTATTCGAGCGGCAGATAATAGTTCATGACCTCGCGCCCCTGCGGGATGGCGAAGGAATCGAACATACAGAGAACGGAATCCATAATGCGCTTATGGAGATCGTATTCCGGCGTCATCTTCGCGTACCGGGTGCTCAATTCTTCGACGGAGATGCCGTCCCACGGCTTTGACGCTTTAATCAACACGGGGATATCTTCCTTGCGCATGCCGAATTTCTTGGCGATGGAGATGATGTTGCCGTAGCTCTCGGTCACGTTGCCTCCGCC
>CAJPUA010000089.1 GCA_905373705.1 uncultured Schwartzia sp.
TACGATTTTGCGTATCGGCTCTTGCGGGGCTTCAGCTCCGCCGCCGGGAGAACCAGCGGCGGACTTTCCACCGGAGAAAGCCAGTGAGGCTTTCGTTGTAGATGGCCTGAAAGAGGTCGCGGTCAGCGACCGACAGGCGATCTTCCGCCAGGAGGCGGAAGCGGTCGGAATCGGAGGAGAGCTTTTTCTTGTCCCGCTCCAACTCTCGAATGCGGTTCTTCGCCGTTTCGAGCTGCTTGGCGAAGTCCGGGACCCATTGCTTTTCGGCGACGGTTCGTTTGGCCGCCGCCGTGGCCAGCCAGTCACAGCGTTCGTTCATCGGATTGCCGTTGTGCCCCTTAACCCAGAACCAGGTGATTGGGTATTTTTCCGTCAGGAGCGCCAGCTCGCGCCACAAATCGTTATTGAGCACTTGCGCGGCTTCTTCCGGGGTCCACGACGTCCAGAGTTTTTTGGTGACACCTTGATAGAGGTATTGGCTGTCCGTGTAGACCTGCACACGCTCGCCGGGGGCGGCGTACGTTTCCAGTGTCCGCAGCGCCGCTACCGCCGCTAATAGTTCCATCCGGTCGCTGCGCGTCATGTCGACGCCGCCGGAGATCTCTTTGGTGTTGCCGTTCGGCAGGCAGATGACTGCCGCGTAGCCGCCGGCGCCGTCCTCGTGGACGAGGCAGCCGCCGTCGGTGTAGACCATGATGGGCTGGAGCGTGGATTTCATTGCGCCGTTCGGGATGAGTACGGAGTGAGCGCCGGGGTGCGGCTTTTCCGGCCGCCCGCGCATATTGCGCGGCACTCGCGTAACCTGGTGGCGCTTAATGGGATGAAGGCCCGGCCGGCCTACGGAGCGGAATGGCTTTTTCTGCGCCATATACGCTTTCGCCTGCTCGATGGTAGAAAAGCGCTGGCTTTCTGCACCGTTGAAGCCGCGCACCTGCGCCTCGCATTCGGCGGCGCTGTGATATATGCCCGGGATGCGCCCCCGCCGCACGGCGTAAAAGCCTTTTTTAACCGTTTCCTCCCCTGCCAGATAGCGCCGGGCCGCTTCTTCATCCTGAAACCGGCGGCCCTCCGCGCCCGGAAATCCGTCGACCTGCTTTTGATACGATACGACGTCATAATAAAGACCGGGCGCGTGTCCTTTTCTTACTGCATAAATCCATGCCATAAAATCTCGTGTTTCACCTCCCTTGCCGTCCGGCGGGCGATCCCTCGCCGCCGGTAATCTTCGCGTCGGGCGATGCGTATCCGCCGACGGTACTATGGTTATTATACGCTATACGGAAGGAAAACACAAAAGAAACCTTTGCCAAGTGACAAAAGAACTTTCCTAGGACGAAACGGGCAGGAAAAAAGCGGCGCATCCGCTGAAAAAACGGGTGCGCCACGCACTAAGATACGTAAAAATCTCCCGCCGCCGAAAGGCGCGGGAGATTTTTGCGGCAGGGGAGGCTTTTAAGGCGTCCCTCGTTTCTTCACTTTTATTCTGACTTTTGATCCATAACGGCAAGAGAAGCGACGCGGTCGCCGTCGTCTGTCTTGATGATTTTAACGCCCTGCGTGTTGCGGCTGATGGTGGAAACCTCGTCGACGTTGGTGCGGATGACGATGCCTCCCGTCGTGATGAGCATGAGCTCCTGCCCCGGGTGGACGATCTTGAGCCCAACGACGGCGCCGGTCTTTTCCGTGACTTTCATGTTGATAATTCCCTTGCCGCCGCGCTGCTGGACGCGGTATTCGCTGACGACGGTACGTTTGCCGTAGCCTTCCTCGGTGACGGTAAGGATCTCGTGCTCGGGCTTTATCGTGTCCATGCCGACGACTTCGTCCATGTCGCTCAGGCGAATGCCGTAAACGCCCCGCGCCTGCCGTCCCATGACCCGGACGTCGGCTTCTTCAAAGACGATAGCGAGGCCGTCGCGGGTACCGATGACAATCTGCCGTTCGCCATCCGTCGCCTTGACGCCGATCAAGTCGTCATCCTCGTCAAGCGACAGAGCGATCAGACCGCCCTTGCGCGCCGTGTCAAATTCTTTCAGCACCGTCTTTTTTACGATACCCTTGCGCGTCGCCATAAAGAGATAGCGATCCTCCCTAAAGGCGTTGACGGGAATGACGGCGGTGATCGTCTCGCCGCCGGAGAGCGGCAGCAGGTTGACGATCGCTGTGCCTTTCGCCTGACGCGCGGACTCAGGAATATCGTAGCCTTTGAGCCGATAAACAAGACCGCGGTTCGTGAAGAAAAGGATGGTCTGGTGCGTCGTCGTAACGAGGAGCTGCTCGACAAAATCCGTCTCCTTCGTCCCCATGCCGGTCACGCCGCGCCCTCCGCGCTTCTGGTTGCGGTAAGTGTCGAGGGCGATGCGCTTGACGTAGCCGCCGTGGGTCAGCGTCAGCACGACGTCTTCCTCGGCGATGAGATCCTCTATCGCCATATCCGAGGCGTCGAGGGTGATCCGGGTGCGGCGGTCGTCGCCGAACTGCTCTTTGACCTTTGTCAGCTCGTCCTTGATGATGCCGAAGATTTTGCTCTCATCGGCGAGGACGGATTTCAGGTACTCGATAGTTTTCAGCACTTCCTGATATTCTTCCTGAATTTTTTCCCGTTCGAGGCCGGTCAGGCGCTGCAGCCTGAGATCGAGAATCGCCTGCGCCTGCTTTTCCGAGAGAGCGAAGCCATCCATGAGGGCGGCGCGGGCAATATCGGCGGTGCGCGACTCCCGGATCGTCTTTATGACCGCGTCGAGATGGTCAAGGGCGATGGTCAGGCCTTCTAAGATGTGCGCCCGGGCCTCGGCTTTCGCCAGCTCGTATTTCGTCCGGCGGGTGATGACGTCCTCCTGATGAAGAATATAATAGTGCAGGACTTCCTTGAGATTTAAGACGCGCGGTCGGCCGTCCACCAATGCCAGCATGATGACGCCGAAGCTGTCCTGCATCTGGGTATGCTTATAAAGCTGGTTCAAAATGACGTTGGCGTTGGCGTCGCGCCGCAGCTCCATGACGATGCGCATGCCGTTGCGGTCGGATTCGTCGCGCAGCGCGGTGATGCCGTCGATCGTCTTGTCGCGCACCAGATCGGCGATTTTCTCCACCAGCCGCGCTTTATTGACTTGGTACGGCAGCTCGGAAACGATGATCTGCGCCTTGCCGCTGGACATCGTTTCGATGTGCGCCTCCGCCCGCATGGGGACGACGCCGCGCCCGGTGCGATACGCACTGCGCACGCCTTCGAGGCCGAGGATCTGCCCGCCGGTGGGGAAATCCGGCCCCTTGACGGCAGTCATCAGCTCGTCCACCGTCGCCTCCGGGTTATCGATGAGCATGAGCACGCCGTCGATGACCTCGCGCATATTATGGGGCGGGATGTTCGTCGCCATGCCTACGGCGATGCCCGACGAGCCGTTTACCAAAAGCTGTGGGAACTTCGCCGGGAGTACCGACGGCTCCTTCAGGGACTCGTCGTAATTCGGGATGAAGTCCACCGTTTCTTTGTCAATATCTTGCAGCATGAGCTCGGCGATCTTCGACATGCGGACTTCCGTATAGCGCATCGCTGCCGCCGGGTCGCCGTCCACCGAGCCGAAATTGCCATGCCCGTCTGCCAGGGGATAGCGGATGGAAAAGTCCTGCGCCATGCGCACGATCGCGTCGTACACCGAGCTGTCGCCGTGGGGATGATATTTACCGAGCACCTCGCCGACGATACGCGCTGACTTCTTGTAGGGCTTGTTCGAGCCCATGCCCGCTTCCTGCATCGCGTAGAGGATCCGGCGATGGACGGGCTTTAAGCCGTCGCGCACATCCGGCAGCGCTCGCGCCACGATAACGCTCATCGCATAATCGATGTACGAGGTCGACATGACCTCGGCGAGATTCACCGGGACAATCTTATCCTGACCAAAATCCAAAAAACTCACCTCAAAATATATGACATGACTACCGCTTCATTATATCATTTTTTGTCCGAAAAGTCTAAAAATCACCGGTCATGACACGAGGATAAGCGTGTGGGTTTATCAAACATGTGATAATCCCTCGTTTAAACCGGAGTTTTTCGTGTGCCCCATCCCTGGTCTTACAGTGGCGTGCTTTTAAGATTTTATCACGCGTTCGGGGAAGGATGTGTTGCATTTACTTCGCTTTCGCATTACAATAAGCAAAAGGAGGTTGTTCATTATGCCCAAAACTGCAACGATCAATATGCGCATTGAGCCGACGATTAAGGATCAGGCGGAAAATGTTTTTTCGAACTTCGGCATCTCTGTGACCGATGCAATCAATATTTTTCTCCATGCATCCATTATGGAGGGCGGCTTTCCCTTCCAGCCCAAACAGCCCCTTTACAACAAAGAAACACTCCTTGCTATGCAGGAGGCACGCGACATCATGGAAGGGAAGATTGAGGCGAAGCGCTATTCTTCTCTGTCCGCGCTGATGGATGAGCTGGATGCGGAGGAGAGCAATGCTTGACCTCGTCACCACTACGCAGTTTCGTAAGGACTTAAAGAAGCTGCGAAAGCGCGGAGCTGATATCCGGATGCTGGATTTTGTCATCCAGACGCTCCGCGAGGAAAAACCTCTGGCTGAAAAACATCGAGATCATGCTCTCGTGGGCAATTACATCGGTTTTCGCGAATGTCATATCGCACCGGACTGGCTTCTCGTCTATGCCATCGATGAGGGAAAGTTGATTTTAACGGCTTCCCGAACAGGTTCGCATGCTGATCTCTTCTAGTCGACTCGTTTTGCGTCGGCTTTTTCTTTTGAATTTCTGAGCTGATGAAGTAACACCCGTATTGAGTGAGTCCCTGTGGGGTCGATCGTTTCGTTCCCACAAAGGCGGTGTTGGCTTGGAAAAGAAGTATGCCTTTGGCAAGGGCACGGCGAGAGTTCTCCCGTTCCCGCAAGAAAAATATGATGCGAGAGTTCTCCCGCACTTTCCCTGACGTAAAAGGAGCTCCATCCTCTGGGATGGAGCTCCTTTTCGTCAGGCAAGTGCCTGCCTAGTGTAGCTTCGCATATTCCTCTTCGCTCACTGGCGCCAGCCATTCTGGGGAGGCGCCTTCCTTCATGATGGAAATGTGCTGAAACCAGCTCGTGTGCTGCGCTCCGTGCCAATGTTTCACATTTCGGGAATAGTGACGCTTTCTTCGGCGAGCGCCTGCATGATTTCCGTCTGAAACATCGCGGTCATCGCCTTGGCCGATTCTCGGCGACATCATGCACCATGCGTCTGACAGTCTTTTCAGGCGTGTCGGGCGGGGCGGAGG
>CAJPUA010000090.1 GCA_905373705.1 uncultured Schwartzia sp.
TCAGCGATGTGATCGAAATGACGGCGTCGGAGTTCGCCGCCTGCAAACCTCATATTGTCCCATTAGAGACGCGCGTTGAAAAGGAAAAACCGTTCCAACGAAATATATACGTATTGTACGACGAGGCGAATGATTTCACCTTTTCCTGCCGCGCCGTTGTCCGCAGGCCGACGCTTCCGCTCCCCTGCGCCCAACGGGATACGAACGCATACTTTGCCTATGCTGCGGGATATGCTGCTCACCTGAATGCGAGCATCCGCGCGATGACGACGGCGAGACACGGTTTTCGCTGCGCCGCAACAAAAGAGGCGGCGGCGCTCATCCAATCCAACGTGAAGCGCCGGCAAGGCAATAGGGAGTTTTCTCTCTTTGACGAAGGAGATTTTATTTTCGTCAGCGACGGCGCAAAGGGCGCGGATATGGTGACGATCTGTAAAGGTCTTTACGATATGTATAAGCCGGAAGGGGAGGCTGCGCTGCTGTCCGCGCTGCACGGGCGTAAGGTTACCTTTTACTATCTGCCGCCCGGGGAGGAGGACTTGACGAAAGCCGTCATTTCGATCACATTGTCGACGGTGTAAGGGGCGCTGCTTTCTGTTGCCAGAATAAACGAGCAGCCGGAAAGGACAGAGCTGCCCAGGACAGTGATCATGGCGAGGATGCGGGGGAATTTTCCCATAATGGATCTGCTCCTGTCTGGCGCTTGAAAGGGATGGGCATGCCTTGAAAGCATTATTTAACCATGTAAAATAAGTATCAGACATCTTACGCGCCTTACGATAATTATATACGATAACCAAAAAATAAAAAAGAAAAAGGAAGCGTAAATTGATCAAAACACAGAAAAAAGCCCCTCCCTTGCGGGAGAGGCTTTTGAAGTCTGGTAGTCCAGATTACTGGAGCAAGCTGAGAACCGAGCTCGAGTTCTGGTTCGCCTGAGACAGCATGGACTGAGCGGCCTGCAGAAGAACGTTGTTCTTCGTGTATTCCGTCATTTCCTTCGCCATGTCGGCGTCGCGGATCGTGGACTCGGAGTTCTGGACGTTCTCGGAAGCCGTGGTCAAGTTGCTGCTCGTGTATTCGAGGCGGCTCTCGACGGCGCCGATCGTCGTCTGCTGATCCAGCGCTTTCTGGAGCGCATTGTCAAGAACATTGATCGCCGCGTTGGCTTTGCCCTGCGTCGAAACGTTCAGCGTCACACCGTCAGTACCCTTAAGACCAAGAGCAACGGAACGCATATCCGTCATGCCGACCTTGATGGCCTGGTTGGCTCTCGTGCCGACCTGGAGGACGATGGAGTTGTCTTCCGACTTGTTCTGCGCCCGGATGGACTCGGAGAAGTTATCGAGAACAGAGTTCGCGTTCTTGTTAATCTTGCCCGTATTGTCCGTGATGCTCATCGTGAAGCCGGAGATCTGACCGTCCGTGCCGCTCGTCGTAGCCGTCATCGTGATCGCGGAGCCCATATCAGCCGTGTAGACCGTATTGCCCGAGCCGTCGATACCGATCTTCGCCGTAGAGTTCGCGATTTTCAGCGCTTCCTTCAGGGTGTTAACCCCGTTGTAGGCAACCTTCTTCAGAACCTCATCCAGCGAGTTGCTGCCGACCTGGAAGGTCGTGATGTAGGTCTGACCCTGACGAACATAGGAGACCGTCACCTGATCCGTGCTGTGGATGTAGAGAGACTCGCCGTTACGATTCTGCAGAGCCGTCAGAGCGGAAGATCCCGTCGTATCCTTGCTCATGCTCTCGTTGGTCAGCGACGTCGAAGTCGTCGTCGTCTTGTTGTTGTGCGAGCCATCAACAAGATACTTGCCGTTGTAAGTGACGTTGGCGTTGTCATCGATCTGGTCGATGGACTGATCGAGTTCCTTCTGGATCGTCTGACGATCGCTGTCGGTGTTCGTATCGTTGGCTGCGTTGATGACCTTCTCTTTGAGGGTCTTCAGGATGTCAACCGTGCTGGAGACAGCGCCTTCAGCGACACGCATCATGCTGTTGCCGTTCTGCGTGTTGCGGTTGTCCTGATCCAACGACTTGATCTGAACGCGCATACGCTCGGAGATCGCATACCCGGAGGCATCGTCCGCCGCAGTGTTGATGCGCATGCCCGAAGAAACTTTCTGCAGGCTCTTGGCGAGCGCGTTCGAGTTCCTGTTCAGGATGTTCAGAGTGTTGATCGCCGACATGTTGTTCTTTACTACCATTGCCATAATGTAAATTCCTCCCTGGTTTATATAGGTTTTTATTACGAGCATCCCTGCCCGCTTTTAACTTTTATAATAGTGAGTTCCGCTGCCGATTTCCGTCCGGGTGCTAGCGGTCCGTTCCGTCCCCCAGCCTCGGATCTCACTGATTACCGTCTTATACTCTTATATCGGGTATTTTTTATCTTTCTTAAGTGTTTTTTAAAATCTTTTTTTCTAATCTTCCCGCAAAATCAGTAGGCTTTGTCAAACCCTCGATTAATTGTGGGCGCGTCGTTAAAATCATAGGCGCGCGTATAGGCCTCGACCGATTCGCTGCGTTGCCGCGCCCGATTAAGCCAGCGCCGCGCCGTCTGCTGCATATCGAAATCCAGAGGCTTTAATTCTGCGAGAAGCGCCTCGCCTTCCGGCGTAGAGCGAAAGTCGTCCGTCTCCAGCTCTTCGATCCAGCCGAAAACGATCTCCCGCTGCCGCGCCAGTTCGAGGAACATGTCGACATCGTCTTTCTCGATGAACTTCCTCATCTCCCTGGTCAGCATCAAAAACTGCTGCCACTGAGAGCGCGCCGTGCGTTCCGCCATCTCACTGCCCCTTTTCCTTACGCGCTTTAACCATCGCTTTCGCCCAGGCGTCCCGCAATTCAGAGATGATATGCTTCGCCTCGTCGATCTTGTCGACGTCGCTCTTGAGGTTCGCCTCGACCAGCCGGTCGTATACGTAATTATACAACGGCATGAGCTGATGTGCAATATCATATTCCATATTGAGGGTAACGCGAAATTCGGTAATGATATTCTGCGCCTTTTGAAGCGCCGTATTCGCTTCTTCAAAATTCTTTTTTTCCAGCGCTTCCCGCCCTTCCGTCATAAAGCGAAGGGCGCCGTTATAAAGCATCAGGGTCAGCGCTTCCGGCGTCGCCGTCAGAATCTGCTGTCTTTTATACGCTTCCGCGGCATTTACCATATCGGATCCCCCTGCCTTGACCGGTCACTATTTCGTGCCGCCGCCAAAGATTGTGTTGTACATCGAGTTGAGCCGCGCAATCATAGTTTCCATGGCGTCGTATTTTTTGAAGAGCCGCGTTTTATAATCGTCCATCTTGCTCTTGAAGCTGTCCATGTTCGTCTTAAATCTCGTGATCTTCTTACCCAGCGTCGTCTCATCCTTACTGTCGGACGATACGCCGGCATAGTCCTTGACTTTCGCGACACCGTCGTTGATCGCGTTGTAGTAAAGGCGATTGATAATCCCGCGATTATTGTAGTCATCCGTGCGGATATAATCGCGCTTTTTATTGGCGTCCGTTGAGTAGTACTTATCCTGATCGTTGGCAAAAATTTTGTAAACGCAGTCCGGCTCCGCCGCCAATGCCTTTTTCAGCTTGTCCTCGTCGAGCGTCAGGTGCCCTTTGTTGTTCGACGACGTAATCCCGATCGAGGAAGCGGAATTATACTGTCCGTCGACGCTCTTCACCGGGGTCGAGATCGCTTCGCGCATCGCCGTGAGCAGGTTGCCGATGATCTTATTATGGTAGAGCAGGCCGGATTTGACCTTCTTGTTCCACTCTTCGATCTGGGTCTGGGTCATCCCGGACTTCTCCGATTCGGTAAGCGGCTCATAGTCTGAGCTGGTGTCATAGTTCCAGCTGCTGGTGTTGTACTTTTCGGAAAGATCGTCGATGAGTTTATTGTAGTCCTCGACGAATTTCTTGACGTTTTCTATAATCTTGTCCGTATCTTGCGATACGGAAACCGTCGTCACGCCGGTGGTTTTGCCCAGGAAATTATAGGTCACGCCGCCGACCGTCAGGCTGTTATTCTTTACCCCTGTATATTCCTTACCGTCTACTTTCACTTTGCCGTCGGCGCCCATGCAACCGTTTGTCTGCCCGGCGGCAAAAGGAACCGTATGGCCGCTGGGCGGCGTCAGCTGATGAAGCGCGCCGTCTTTCGACTGCTCCAGATGCAGGTTGTTAAAGAGCTGCGACGCATATTCGCCGCCGTCGGCGGCCCCCGCCATCGTCAGATTGATTCCCGCCTCGCTTCCCGACGTCTTATTATACAGCGAGAAAGAATCCGTCGTCGCGTCATAGCTGGCGGTGATCCCCGTCGATTTGGCGTTGATATCCGCCGCCAGATCGTTATACGTCTTGCCGTTATAGAGATCCGCGAAGGTATAGGTAACGGTGTTTTTCTTCTGCTCCTCGGTTGTCAGAGCCTGATTCGTCCCGTTCAGCGTAAAGCTGATCGCCTTGGCATCCGCCGCCGCCGTGTGCGTGTTGCCATCCTTATCTTTATAAGTAAAGGTTCCGTCCGCGTTGCGCTGCAAGTCCTGAAATACGTTGTCCTTCAGCTGGATACTGTTCGCCGCCGTCCCATCGCGGTGAATCTTGTCTTTCGTCAAAAGATGCGCGTTAGCGGACAGCTCCGTGACCTCTACCCGGTGCGCCATCGCGACCGCCGAACCGTTGGCTCTGGCCGTAATAAAAGACTCATTGCTTGACGAAGCCTTCATGGCGCTCATGTTCGACTGCATTTTATAATCAGAAAGCGTCTTATACTTGAAAGCGAAGAGATCTTTATAAATCCCGGCAAAAACTTCCTTTTCCATTTCCGCTTTCAATTCCCGCTTATACAGCTTGTCGTACTGTTTCTGCTTGCCGAGCATGCCTACCTTGACGAGCGATTCGATATCGAGCCCTGATCCGCTCAGACCGTAAATTCCGTTTACTCCCATGATATTTTCCCCTCCACGCTCAGGCGTTTCTATCCAGGAAGGCGCCGATCCATTCCCGGGCCTTCGCGATATTCTTCATCATTTCTTCCGGCGGCACTTCCTTGATCAGCTCTCCGGTGCTCTTGTCGAGCATGCGGACGGACATCATGTCCACATCTTTATGATACCGGAACTGCAGATTGCAATTGATCCGACTCATCAGCTCGTTAAGCTCTTTCGTCATCAGGCTGACGGAATTTTCGTCCATTTTCTTTTCGGACGCTTCCCTCACCCGCTGCGGATCGCTCTGCTCCGCCTGCTGCTGCTCCTTTATAACCTTCTTC
>CAJPUA010000091.1 GCA_905373705.1 uncultured Schwartzia sp.
GGATACACGCTGCCGGAAACAGCGAGACGATGGGCTCCATGCTGGTACTCTCAGGGCTCGCGGTTTATAATGGCTTTTCAACGACTTCGGTCAAGCTCATCATTATTTTTCTGTTCGTCTTTTTAGGCAACCCGATCGCGTCGCACATTCTCGCCAAAGCAGCTTACAAGACGGAGTTTCCTGTGTGGACGCGGAAAAATCCGGTGGGCGACACCCCGGAAGACGACGAAAAACTCGCGGAAAAGGAGGGCGAAGAAAATGCAGATCTACACCATTGAGGCGCTTCTTCTGCTCTTTCTGATTCTGATCACCATCTGTATCATCTATGAGCGCGATCTTTTGAGCGCCGTCATGATTTACGGCGCGTTCAGCTTTTGCGCCGTCCTGCTCTATCTCATGATGGGATCGCCGGACGTAGCCTTTACCGAAGTTGTCGTGGGCACGGTTTCGACTATCTTCTATGTGATTTCTCTGAAAAAAATCGACAGGTGGTGTAAATAATGCGCGGTTTTGTCATCACGGTGCTGGCGCTTCTTACCGGATTATTCTGCAGCAGCGTCATCTTCCTGCCCCATATCGGCGATCCGCAAAGCGCCCCCAATCAGCATATAACGCCGGTTTATATCGCGCAAAGCGAGCTTGACACCGGCTCGCCGAATATCGTCACCGGAACGCTGGCCGATTACCGCGGTTTCGATACGATGTGGGAAACGACGGTCATGTTCCTGTCCGGCCTCACGGCGGCGCTGATTCTCAGTAAATCAACAATGGGCCGCCGCCCGGAAAAGGAGGACGATTACGAATGATGAAAGATCCTTTCGGCGGCGTTCTCCTCAATATCGCCTTTCGCCTGGCCGTGCCTTTCAGCTTAGTTTACGCCATATACGTTCTCATCCTTGGCGAGACGTCGCCGGGCGGCGGCTTTCAAGCGGGCGTCGTACTCGCCTTCGGTATCATTCTCGCCCGGCTGATTTTAGGCGAGGATTCTAAAATCTTCAACATCCGGCTGAAAAACTCTTTGACGCTCGCCGGGATCGGCACGTTTATCTACACCTTTGCCGGCTGGCTCACGCTCTTTGGCGGCGGAAAATTTCTCGATTATGGACATCTCCCCTTTCACCTGGAGGAAACGCACGAGCTGCACGCTCTCGGGATCCTGATGATTGAGATCGGCGTCACCGTCTGCGTCATGATGACCATTTTGAACATCATGGATGTCGTAATGAAACGGAGTGATGATTGATGGACGCGCTGAACGAGTTTCTCGCCCGGCGGGGCATCTATACGCTGGTCATGATTCTTTTCTTTCTCGGCGTATACGGCATGGTTTTGGCAAAAAACTACATGAAGAAACTGATGGCGATGAACGTCATGCAGGTCGCGGTCATCTTCTTCTATCTCTGCTTCGCCCAGAAGGAAGGCGGTATGATACCCATTCTGGTACCGGGGAACGTCGATCCGGCAAGCTACATCAATCCGCTTCCCCACGCCCTCATGCTGACCGCCATCGTCGTCAGTATGGGTACAACCGGCGTCGCCATCGCTCTTTTGATGCGGATTAAAGAATTTTACGGCTCGGTTGAGGAGCGGGAAGTGCTAAGGAGGGCCAGTAAATGAATTTATGGACGCATAGTCCTGTGTTCATCGTTCTTCTGCCGCTATCGGCGTCACTTCTGTGCCTTGCCTTGAGCCGCCTTCACCGCACCCTTGGCGCGTGGCTCGTACAACTTTCACTCTTTGGCGCATTTCTTTGCTCGCTTGACACGCTGCGGCAGGTTTTAGCGACAGGCAGCCAGAGCCTTCACTATTGGATGGGAAACTGGCAGCCGCCGATCGGCATCGAATTTGCCGTTGATCCTCTGAACGCCTCCGTTCTCACGATGATCACATTTATTGCGCTGGTCGTCAGCTTTTACAGTAAACCGTTCCTGGAAAACGAAGACTGGCTCCATTACGGCGGCTACTATACGCTGTACGGCCTGTTGACCGTCGGACTGTGCGGCATGACCGTGACCGGCGACGTATTCAATATGTACGTTTATCTTGAAATCATGTCATTATCCGGCTACGGGCTCATCGCCCTCGGCGGGAAAAAGTCCATGCTGGCGGCATTTCGCTATTTACTTGTGGGTACGATCGCCGCGTCCTTTTATCTCATCGGAATCGGCTACCTATACGCCATGACCGGGTCCTTAAACATGGCCGACATCGGCGTGCGCATTCAGCCCTTCGTCCACACGCCGCTGTTCGCGTTTACGGTGGCGTGCTTTCTCATCGCATTCGGCATTAAAATGGCTCTATTCCCGCTGCATGGCTGGCAGCCCGACGCCTACACCTATTCCCATCCCGGCGCAGCGGGTCTCATCTCCGGCTGCATGAGCAAGGTTCCCGCTTACGCCATGCTGCGCTATTTTTTCTATGTGTTCGGTCTAAGCGGTACGGTCATGGAAGCGCTGACGAACGCTCTCGGGATTATGGGAATCAGCGGGATCCTGATCGGTTCGGTGATGGCGCTGGCACAATATGATTTTCGCCGTATGCTTGCCTACTCGTCGATAGCGCAGCTCGGTTATATCGCCGTCGGCATGGCCATTGGCAATATCTACGGATTCATCGGCGCAGTGCTCCATCTCATCAACCACGCTTTTATGAAATGCTGCCTCTTCCTCATCGTTGGCGGCATCACCTACCGCTTCGGTGAAGTCAACCTGTATCGTCTGGGCGGTCTCAATAAAAAAATGCCGGTATCGAGCATCGCCGTCGTATTGGCCGTTCTTTCGATGGTCGGTATTCCGCCTACCTGCGGCTTTTTCAGCAAATGGTACCTCATGCTGGGAGCCTATGAAGGCGGGCAGAATATCTATATCGCCGTTCTTGTCATCAGCTCGCTCTTGAACGCAATCTATTATTTCCGTATCATCGAGCAAATGTTCATCCAGCGCGAAGCCTCGCTGACCGAGCTGCACGGTCCGGAAGGTCAGCTGGGAATGCCGCTCAGCATGGTCATTCCTATCGGCATTACCGGGTTGGCGATCCTGCTTCTGGGCATTTACAGCAGCACGCTTGTCACCGACATCGTTAAAATTGGCTTGCCGGAGGTGTTTCTGAGATGACCGTGATCGACTCGCGCCCTTTTCTGGCCATAGGCATTCCGTTCCTCGCGGCGCTTTTAGTATCCGTCAGCCACAAACACCCCAATATCCGCGAAATGTGGAGTACCGTCGCCTCGCTTCTTCTCCTCGGCACAATCCTTAGTATGGCGGGCGGCGTGCTGAACGGGACGTCTTACGAATATACCCTGCTCCCCCTGACCGACACGATCGGGCTCTCCATGCGCGTCGATCCGGCGGGACTGATTTTCGCTTCCCTCGCCTCTCTCCTCTGGGTGCCGATCAATTTTTACAGTATCGGTTACATGAGAAACAACCACGAAGATATGCAGACCGGCTATTTTGCCGCCTTCGCCCTCTGTATCGGAGCGACGATGGGACTCGCGATGGCTGCGAACCTTCTGACTTTCTTTGTTTTCTACGAAATTCTGACCCTTTCCAGTTATCCCCTCGTTCTCCATGAACGCGACGAGGAGGCGCTTTTGGCCTCCCGAAAATATCTCGCTTACACCCTCGTTTCCGGCCAGCTCTTTCTCGCCGGAACCGTCGGCGTGTACTGCATCGCGGGGACGATTGACTTTCGCATGGGGGGGATTTTGAGTCTTGACATGGCGCCCGCTTGGGTGCTTCAGCTCCTGTTTGTCCTGCTGATCATGGCGGGCAGTGTTAAGGCGGCGGTCATGCCGCTTCATGGCTGGCTCCCCGCCGCCATGGTCGCGCCGACGCCGGTCAGCGCACTTTTGCACGCTGTGGCCGTCGTCAAAACAGGAGCCTTCGCGGTGCTGCGGATCCTCGGCTTCGTTTTCGGGCCGAAGCTCCTCTCCCAACTCGGCATGGCCGATCTTCTGGCATGGGCGGCGGTCATCACTATCCTCGTCAGCTCTTTCATCGCTTTGAAACAGGATAACCTCAAACGGCGGTTGGCGTTTTCCACGATCGGTCAGCTCAGCTACATCGTGCTGGGCGGGGCTCTCCTCACACCGCTGGCCTTTAAGGGCGCGTACCTGCACCTCGTCGCCCACGCCATCATGAAAATCACGCTGTTTATGTGTGCAGGCTGTATTATCGTGCGCACGCACCTCCACGACATCAGCGAGATGAACGGCATCGGCCGCCGTATGCCGATCACGATGGGCTGTTTCGCCATCGCTTCACTACGTCGCCGTCTGGGCGGCCTCCGCCATCCTCGCCATGGCGTATCTGATGCCCGTCGTCCGCATGGCATTCTTTAAACCGGAGCCGGTCAACGACCCGCGGCGCTATGGCTCAATTAGTTACTGCATGCTGATACCGATCTGCTTTACGACGATTTTAGCCATAGTTCTAGGCATTGATCCGGAGATATTCCCGCCGGATTTCTACGAGCTGGCGAAGATGGCGTCAACCGGCATCACGAGCGACTGGTGGGGGTGGCTGGAATGATTGATCTGATAAATCAGCGGCGGCGCCGCTTACAGGCGATTTTTCTCGCGCTTATTTTAGGTCTCGCCGCCTTTGCTGTCGCTTTTGCGACCGGTACTTACGAAAGCGAGGGGGGAAATCTCCTCGAACGCCCGGGCGGCATGATTCTCTTCGCTTTTATCGGCTGCTGGGTGCTCATCCTCTTGGCCAAGCTGATTTTGACGCCGCTCCTTCAGCGCGATGAGGATTATTATGCAGAAGGAAGTGACGACGATGTTTGAAAACTTCCACCCGGGGCTTATTTTCATCATTATCGGCCTGTTTGCCGCTCTGTGCGATGCGAAACCGCGCCGCATGATTTTAGCATGCTGCCCGGTTCTTGCCCTCGTCAGCATGTTCAATATCCGCCTGGGGACGGATCTTTCCTTCCGCTTTCTCTACGATTTTACCCTGCATTACCTTTTTGTCGATCCTCTGAGTTTTATTTTTGGCCTAACCTTTTGTATTCTCGGCATCATCGGCGGAATATACAGCTGTCATAACAAAAGCCCTTTAGAAGCGCTCTGCTCTATGACTTACGTCGGCTCCTCCATCGGTGTCGTTCTAGCGCACGACTGGATCACGTTCCTGTGCTTCTGGGAGCTGGAAGCCGTCGCCTCGGTCTTTCTCATCTGGAACGATCCCCGGCCTGGCAGCCGAAGCGCCGGTATCCGCTACATCCTTATTCACACGCTGAGCGGCAACTGCGTTCTTT
>CAJPUA010000092.1 GCA_905373705.1 uncultured Schwartzia sp.
CGGCGATTACGCCTCGATCTTATCGATAACGACCTTCGTATAGGGCTGGCGGTGTCCCTGGCGGCGGCGATAGTTGGATTTGGCTTTGTACTTAAAGACCAGAATCTTCTTCGCCTTGCCCTGCTCAGCCACTTTGCCCGTGACCTTCGCGCCCTCAATGAACGGCTTTCCGACCGTCACCTCGGCGTCGTTCACGATAGTGAGAACCGCGGGGAAGACCACCGGGTCGCCTTCGGCGCCGTCGAGCTTCTCCACATAAATCGTGTCGCCTTCGGCCACCTTGTACTGCTTGCCGCCCGTTTTAATGATTGCGTACATCTGATTACACCTCCCATGCGTTTACTCGCCGGCTGCGGTATGGCATTCCGCCATTTGGAAAACCTCGCCGAGCGGTTGGGGAAAGCGCCCTGAAGCGCCTAACTTTCCGTATGATACCATACTCCCGCCGCCTTGTCAAACCGGCGCTTCTTTTCCTCTCTCACGGTTGAAACGTCCCCTCACATCTGCCATTTTCTGCGGCAATCCTTTCCGGCACGTTTCCGCAAAGCCCTATCCTGTTTACATTTTCTCGATAAGCTCCAGCGCCAGCTCGGCGTTGCGCGCGGCCAGGCGGCGCAGTTCGGCGAGGCGGCCTTCGCGCTGCTCCGCCTCATTCTTGCGCTTCGCCCATTTTTCCCGGACGGCAGCCATAATATTTTCCACCGTCGCCGTCTTAAGATCCGCCGCCGGTTTTTCGTCGATGGAATCGAGGAAACGATCAATTTTCGGATCGTAGGAAATGCCGACCATCGGCACGCCCATGACGCCGGCAAAGATTAAACCGTGCAGACGAATGGAAATCAAAAGATCGAGGTTGCCCACGATAGAGAGGAGCTCGCTCGTCGTATATTCTTCGTCTAAAACGATCATCGGTTCTCCCGCTTGCGCCGCGATTTTGCGCGCGGTTTCCACATCTTCGGGATACTGCATAGGCAGAAAGATAACCCGCGCCTCGAATTCGCGCGCAATTTCACCCGCCGCGGCGGCAATCGCTTTCTTGTATCCTGACCAGCCGCGCCATTCACGCACGGATATCCCGACGACGGGCTTAGCCCCCGCGGCTTTGTACTTCGTCAGAATCGCCCGGCCGATTCCGCGATCCACAGGATGGATGGCCAATACGGGGTCGGCCGTTACTTCGCTGGGCGGCTGGGTAATGTTCAGACTCCGCAGTTCTTCCAAGGAACCATAATCACGCACCGTAATGCGGGCGACACGCCGGCTGATCGCCGTCATCAGCCAGCGGGCAAAGCGGCCGCACACGGGACCGATCCCCTGCGCGTAAAGCATTACCGGCGTCCCCGCCAGCCGGGCCAGGAGAATAACGCTTAAGTAATAGTACAGGCTGCGCCCGCTGGTGACATTCTGCAAAAGGCTGCCGCCCCCGGAAATCAGAAGATCCGCCTTTCGGACCGCCGACCATATCGCCCCGACGCTCAGCCAGGGAATGGCTTCGACTCCGTGACGCTGTCGCGTATCCTCCGGGTCGGCGGAAATGACCGTAATATGAAGTTTCGGGTCAAGTTCGGACAGTACCTCGATCATCGCCGCCAGCATGGCCTCGTCACCGGCGTTTTTCGAGCCGTAGTATCCGGAAACAACGATCCTGCTCATGCTTCCCCCGCCTGACACGATTTCGCTTTTTTCAGCATTTTCTCGCCCAGCGCAAACAGCGTCATCGCTGCCGCGCCAAGGAACGCCCCGCCGAGGAGGCCTCCAATGCCGCGGGCAAAAGACATCATCACCGGCGTCCGCATATGTGCGAAAGTTTCTACCATAGACCCCTGCCCGATCGTCGCCGCCAAAACAAGCAAAAACAGCACCATACCCGGCCAATTTCTACGCCAAGCCAACGCCGCCAGCATAAAAGCGGGATGCCCGATCAGAAGTTCCTTAGAACGCGGCCGGGCGTAAAGCGCCTGCTCCAAAAAAGCACGGAACCGAAGCTCCAGGCTTGATACCGGCATTCCCATGCTGTGCCCGGAACGAGCCACAAGAACCACGCCCGCCACCAGCATAAGAAAAAGAATCGCCAGAGTTTTAACCGTCACCGGCATGGCGAGAAGACGGCGCCCCTGCGCGAGAAGGCCGTCCGCCGATCCCGCCGCGCCGTCAAAAACGTCGAAACGTTCGAGAAACGCTATCGCCACCAAAAGAATCGGCAGGACGAAGGTCAGTTTAATGCCTCGGAATATATTTACTTCCAGGAAATATTCCACGTCGGACAGCGCGCCCGAAAGATACGCCGCGCCGACAAGGGACAGCGCCCCCGTCAAAAAGAGCGCCAGCGCCGCCATAAGGATAAATTTAGGAAGCGGCCAGTCGGGAATTTCCCGCCGGGCGCGGATACAGTCAAGTTGACCAATAACAGCGAGCGCCGGAAAAACATTAGCGCTCGCTAAAGCCGCGAGAAGGCGCATCTTTCCGCCATGCCCCAGGAGGACCGGAACCGCGGCGGCAAGGCCTAAGACGGCAAAGAGTACCAGCTGCCACGTAGGGCGGCGGTTCAGCGCCGGAATGACCAACGACAGATACAAGACGCCGCCCGCCGCCGCCCCGAGCATGATCAGCGCGCGCAAAAACGGCGACGGAGCGAACGGAGGGAACGTCCCCGCCCGTCCCAGTGTAAAGCCGTGAGCGAGGAGCTTATCGCGCACCGCCGCAATATATTGAAGGTTCGTCTCCAAAAGCGTCAATCCGGGTTTCGGATTTTCGTAAATATGCAGCAGATCGATACGAATATTGCGCTCCTCATCGGTATTGACCCAGCGTTCTACCGCCGCGTCGCACTTCATCTTCGGCTGCTCCTCCTTTGGAATGGAGTACATCCGCGCCGCCTGATAATCGAGGAGCCTCGCCGCCTCCAGCAGTCCCTCCTGCTTGTAAAACTGGAGCTGGGTCGGCGCCTCGATAAGCCCCAGCGTAATCTTGTGTTCTTTCAGCGCCGCCGCCAGCTCACTTAATTGATGCGGCGCTCCCAGGGCTTCTTTGCCGGAAAAGACCATTTCCGAAACGTTGATCCCGTCAAGGCGGCGAAAAACCGCCTCGATATCCTTTTCCTCCGCTTTAACGTAGTTGCTCGGCCGCGCCAGGACGTAAAATCCTGCCGCGTTGGCGGCTTTCATTTCGCTCGTCAAAAGCCCTAAATTCATTTTCTCAAAGGACGGATAATGTGCCTTGACCGCCAACGCTTCCCGCCCGTCGACGGTAAAGGAACGAACGCGCTCCTCCCCCAGCCGCTGCCTGAGATCCTCCTTCACTTCACGAAAGACCGCCGCGTCGCTGCCGGTCACGTACACCTCAGTCCCCACGATTTCACCGCGCTCAACGAGAGAGCGCCAGCCGGGACTGGTTAAAGACCCGCTCTGATAACGTTCGAGGAGCGCGCCGCCCGGCGTCGCGTTTGCCTTACCGCTGACGTTGAGCTTTTTAAACGTCGCCTCGTAGACGGCCAGCGACGTAATTCCCGCTTCTTTTGCCTGCCGCATGACCTCTTCCAAGGGCAGGCCTTCCCGCTCAGAGAGCTCCGTCAAAGCCTCATAATCTATGGCTAGATCGACGGTCATATTCTGCTTTTCCGCCGTATACCGCATAATATTGACCGCCATCGCTGCCAGAAAGCCGACGAAAACGACCGCCAGCAAAACGCGGTTATACTGGAAATTTTTCATCAACGATTACCCCTCGCGTCGCTCCCGCCCTCTTCACTGCCCTTCATGTCTGCTGGCCGAAAAGAGCACCGCGCCCGATTTTTGTTCGATGGCGTCAAGCGTCACCGGTAAATCCAGCCGCCGCAAATCCACCATCTCGATGTCGCCAAAAAAATTGCCGGTGAGCGCCCGGCCTAAAAGCGCATTTTTAATATCAAGGCGCGTCATGTGGAACAAAATGCTGTTATCATCCTCCAGCACCTTGCCTTCAATGTGAATATCCGCCGTCTGGCCGAAAATTTTTACCTGTCCGTCCATGAGGATAAGCTCCGGCGTTATCTCCACCCTCGCCGATTGCAGGCGATCCACTTTGCGTCGCAGCAGATCCGCCAGATCTTCCGCCGTCACCAGCGCGTCAACGCGAAGGTCCGCGGCGTTTTTCACGGCGAACTTCCCGCGTGTCAGGCCGTCAATCGAAAGATCAACCGCCTTGCCGGTCAGAGTCGCTTTAGCAACGCGCACATCGCCCAGCAAGGCATTTTCCGCCGTCAAATCGACGTGAGCGAAATGCCCAAAGAGCAGAAGGATCGCCGGACCGCCGCTCACCTTGGCTGTGACGCGCTCCGTTTTCAGAACCTCACCAAGCCGCGATTCCAGCGTTTTCTCCGCGACAGAAGGCAGAAACATCTGGCTCAACCCCAATAATATTATGAAGAGAAGGCAAAAAATAGTCAAGGTCTTACGCAAAATATCACCGCCAAAAGAGCGAGACCGGAAGCGGCCAAAGCCTCCACCGCTTCCGGATCCCGGTTATCAGATTTCGTGGTTCGCACGAGCCGTCAAGTATGCTTCAATAAAGGAATCGATCTCGCCGTCCATGACCGCTTGCACGTTACCCGTCTCACAGTTCGTCCGATGATCTTTGACCATCGTGTAGGGCTGAAAAACATAGGAACGAATCTGGCTGCCCCACTCGATTTTCTGTTGAACGCCTTCCAGCTTCGCCCGTTCTTCTTCTTTTTTCTTTTCTTCCAGTTCAAACAGCTTAGCGCGCAGCATACGCAGGCAAACCTCGCGATTTTGGATCTGGGAGCGCTCGTTCTGGCACTGTACAACGATGCCCGTAGGTATATGCGTCATGCGCACCGCCGACGATGTCTTATTGATGTGCTGGCCGCCCGCGCCGCTGGAACGATAGGTATCGACGCGAACGTCGTCCATATTTACCTCGACTTCCTTCGCGTCCTCGATCTCCGGCATAATGTCGCAGGCGGAAAACGACGTATGACGCCGCGCGTTCGCGTCGAACGGGGAAATGCGTACCAGTCGATGGACGCCCTTCTCCGATTTCAGATACCCGTAAGCGTTATGCCCGCGGATAAAGAGCGTCGCCGACTTCACGCCGGCCTCGTCCCCCGGCAACAGATCCACCGTCTCCACGCTGAACCCGTGGCGTTCCGCCCAGCGCCCGTACATGCGGAGCAACATTTGCGTCCAATCCTGTGCTTCCGTTCCGCCTGCCCCGGCATGAAGCTCGAGATAGGCGTTATTGGCGTCATATTCCCCGGAGAGA
>CAJPUA010000093.1 GCA_905373705.1 uncultured Schwartzia sp.
GAAAAAGAACTTGCCGGCAGACCGCGAGCCGCGCTGAGAACGGTAAATGTGGGGCTTAAATGGTCGCCGCGTAAGAATATGACGTTCTCGCTCGGCTGCAACGACGTATTTGATGAAGCCGTGAAGCTGAAAGTACACAGCGTGCAGCGTTATTTGAGCGATCCGAGCTGGGTAAACATTGAATATCCGCTGCAGGGGCGCAGCTATTATATGACGTTTCGCTATGAGTTTTAAGGAGGGAAAAAAGATGAAGGAGCATTTCAGCAAGGCACGGCGCTTGCGTCTGACAGCCCTTGTTGTGGGCGGCTTGCTCTACGGTACAACGGCGAGCGCCGCCAATCTGGTATCGACGATCCCGTCAGACTACGGTAACAGCGAAATGGGTACCGTGACTGGTTCCCGGGTGACGACGCAGGTGGATGCCGATCCCCAGGTCGGCGTGCTGAAAAACCTCAACCGCGACCCTGCGTCCTTCGGGTTCCACCAGAAGGGCAAGAGTATGATCCTGCTGCGGCAGTACACCTACAGCACGACGCAGCTGGAGAACACCCGACTCATTGATCCGAATTCTGCCGGTGCGGCGGCGAGCGTGGCGAGCGGGAAGACGACGGATGTGCCGAATATGCATGCCGCGGCAGCCAGCGACGAGCATATCTATATGACCGGTTATGATATGGGACAGATCGGCGTTGTGCGCCGAAGCGGCAGCAAGTTGATTGAAAACAAAAGAGCTGTTGTCAACCTCAAGAATGACATCAAGCAGTACTGCGGCTATAATTTCACCGAGACATTCCAGAATCTCGATGAAGATGCTAGCGGCGTGACTGGAAAAACCTATACCGGCGATCCAACGAAAGCGGTGGTGCATGGTGAGGCGCTGCTCGTCGATGGGCGCAGGCTCTATGTGGCGGCGTCCGTCAATCCGCTGGGGGGCTATGATCCCTACGACGACGGCTTTCTGATGCAGTACGACATCCAGGACGACGGCAGCCTGAAATTTGGCAGCTACACGCGCATCAGCCGCAACATCGATCAAGGCAGGCTCAATAAGTTCAACGACCATATCCTCATTTCCTGCATCGGCGGCTATCAGCACTATAACGGGACGGGAAATACCCACTATACGGCTATCAGCGTCGCAAAGATTGATGAAAGCGGTAAATTAACCGGAACCGAGCAGCGGCGGGCCAACCTTCCGGCCAATGTCAAGGCGACCGGCGAAGATATGCGCGATATTAAGGTGCTGCCCAACGGCACAGCCTATGTGATGACGTATAATTTAAGTCCGGCTGGCAGTCAGATCAATGCGCATGTCTACCAGACGACGGTATCGAATCTTCTCTCGGAGCATCCGGAAAACTGGACCGAGATCGTCTCCGTTAGGAATGAGGAGGGATGGTTCGGCAAGCTTAACGCCGAATACTATACGAAGCGCCTCTGGCTCGAACTGGGCGACACCCTGCGCGCCTACACGGACGGCGACGATACGGAGAAATACAAATGGCAGGCCAAGGATTTCTCCGAGAATAAGGCGTTCAGCCGCTTCAATAAGATCACGATGATCGAGCCGGACTGGGTCTACGGGAATACGGCTTCCGTCGTCATGGCGCTGCCGCCGGAGCTGGGCGGAACGACGACCGCAGCGGCACTCAATGAGAATGCCGTCTGGAAAGACAATGCCGTATACACCGATACGGTCACGACGCGGCAGAGCTGGGACGGCGATACCGTTGTCAGCATCGGAAAAGATAAGCTCGGCGACAAGTCGACGAATGTGCTTGCGGCTATTTCGGCAACAGGCGGCAAACGTCTTAATATCAGTGCGAAGAACAATCTCCTGCAGCTGCAGGTGGAGAACACCGTGGGAAATCCGACGGGAATCTATGCCAGGGGAACGGATCTCACGGTAAGTGCGGCGAAGGGCATCAATATCCTCACGCGAGGGCTTGACGGCGGCAATACCCTGACGAATGCCGTTCAGCTTGATGCGATGAAAGACAAGGCGGTGCAGCTTACCATCAACGGGCCGCTCAGTATCTCGATGACAGGCGGCCTTGGCGGCAATGGCGTCGCGATTCAAAAGAGCGACCGTTTGGGGGAGAAATCCTATGAAGCGAGCGTCGCCTCGGGAATCCGCATCAACGGCAATCTGAAGATTGCAGGCGAGCAGACGGATCAGTGGGGCATTCCGCTCAATCGTGAGAATGTATTCTCGCGCTTTAATAATGCAGGCATTCTGACGCAGGTCGAAAAGAGCACGGTGACCGTAAACGGTGATGTGGATATGACCGTCTACGGCAATGGCGTGACGACGAATGCGAAGGACAGCAGCGTGCGCATCGCAGGCGGCGGCTCCATCCAGGTGCCTGCCGCTATGAAGTACAGCTATTATGCACTTGCCGCCTATCAGGGCGCGATTTCCATGAATATGGGAGATGACGGGACGAAGCCCGGCAACGGCAAAAAAATAAATGAGATCGCTGACGTAAAGCTCGACGGCGATCTGTTTGCGCTGCCCACCGGCAGGCTCGACGTCGCCCTCATGACAGACAAGTCCTATCTGCACGGCCTCGTTGACAACGGCGGCACAGCGAATCTCTACCTGCAGAACGGCGCGCAGTGGCTCAACGAAGGCCGCAACGAGCGCTATTATCAGGATGACGAGGATATGGGTGCCGGCACGATGGCGGCAGTCAAGACTCGAGCCGGCGGTACGGTCGGGAAGTTTTATAATGCGCAGAGCCGTGTCACAAACTTCGTCGGCGGTGCAACGGAAGCGCAGCGCGGCATCATCTATCAGAAGAGCATCAATCCGCTTATGATTGAAAACTACAGCGGTCATACGGCGGCAGTCTATACCCATGATGCGGCTGAACCGGCGCTCTTTAAGGGCGGTGACATCATCATCAACAAGGCGAAGGCAGACACTGAGAATGTCTTTACCCTCTTTACTGACGGCACCGGCGTAACGACAGGCAATCAGAGCGCGGTGCTCAACGCGCTTGCCAATAAACTGACCTATAAGAGCTTCGCCGAGAACAAGCTTTTGGGCAAGCTCTCGATTGGCGAGAACCTGACGACGTCCTCCATCAGCGGCCAAATCACCTTCGGCAACGAGAAGGGAAGCTATACGGGCGGCGCGACGCCTCCGACCCCGCCGAGCGGGGAGCAGACGAAGACGGAGTTCACTGAGCAGCTCACGCAGAAGGAAGTTGCAGAGTACAAGGATGCCAATGTCGAGCCGTCGCCCGGCAATTACAAGTTCACGAAGGACACGACGATTCGCAGAAGCTCCTATGACGGCATCATCGCAGCAACAACCTATCCAAAACAGCCGCTCAATGTCGATGCAAGGGAGCATAAGCTGACCTTGATCGGCGACGGCAGCAACTTCATTCTCGGTGTGGACAACAACAGCAAGGATGGCATAAAGATCACGGCGGATACGCTGAAGATTGACGTGAAGAGCAGCGACGGCCGTGCTTTTGGCATACGAAATAATCAGGACGGCTCTGTCGTTACGATCAAGGGCGACCTCGATATCAAGGCGCAGAGCAGCCAGACTGCGCAGGGTCTCGTCACGAGCCGGGGCGCAGCGATTGAAGCGGATGGACTGCATGTAGGGCTGAACAAGGATTCGGCGGACGGCGCCTGGGCCATCAGCAACAGCAACGGCAAGGTCACAGTCAACAGCGACGGCAGCCATGAGGTGGTCATCAACGGCAATGTCCAGACGGGTGAGGAGGGAAATACCAATATCTCGCTGACAACGGGGCAGTCTGTCCTGAACGGCGTCATCCAAAAAGTGGCGCCGAACGGCGGGGAAGATGAAGACGAGGAGGAATACGGCGGCTTCAGTCTGCCTCTGCGCAGCCCCGCACAGAACGGCGCAGCAAAAGGCAATGCACTGACATTGCAGAATGGCGCAGTTTGGACGAATGAGGACTACAATACGCAGAAGAGTGCGCTCATTGCGGCAAAGTTCACCGGCAGCCAACTGTTTTCCCTTAAGGGCGGCGATGACGCTGCCCATGCGGGGGCGATCTTCCAGAGAGACAGCAAGGACATCACAATTGACAACTACAGCGGCCATACGCGTGTATTCTATGCGCATGACGCTGCAGCGCCGACGACGATAAAGGGCGGCGCCCTGAAGATCGGCAAGGCGTCTGCGGACAGCAGCATTACGCTGACGACGGACAACAGCGGCCTGAACACGGAGGCAGCATCGGGCGCCGATAAGAAGCTGGTGGACGATACGCTCAATGCGCTCGCCAACAAGCTCTGGTACACGGCCTATACGACGGGCGAAAGAAACCTCTCCGGCAAGGCAGAGATCGCCGAAGGCCTAACCGCTTCTGCTGCCAGCAAGCGCATGGAAAATATCACATTCGATATGACGAGCGGACAAGGCAGCTATACACCGGCTCCGCCAACCCCTCCGACCCCGCCGAGCGGGGAGCAGACGAAGACGGAGTTCACTGAGCAGCTCACGCAGAAGGAAGTTGCCGAGTACAAGGATGCCAATGTTGAACCTAGTCCGGGAAACTATAAGTTCACGAAGGATACGACCATATCCAAGACATCTTATGCCGGAGCCATTTCCAACACGGGATTTCCCAAAAATCCGCTGACGATTGATGCTGGCGGACATGTGCTGACGGTCAAGGGAGAAGGAAATAACGGACTTGTCACGGGGATTAAAAACAGTGGGGAAAAGGGCATTGCGATTGCTGCAGATACGGTAAAGATCAATGTCAAGAGTGGCACGGGAAAGGCATATGGTGTTTGGAATGCTAAGAACGGCTCAACAATCAAAATAACAGGGAATTTGGATATATCTGCCACGGGCGGTGATGCGGCAAAGGGACTTTCCGTGAGTAAGGATGCTGCAATCGAGACGGACGGTCTGGATGTCACACTGAACAAAGCCTCTTTGGATGGTTGGTCTATCGACAACAATGGGACCATTAAGGTAAACAAGGGAGGCACGCATAAAGTAATCTTGCGTGGAAATATTCATTCAGGAGCCAATGGCAGTACAGATCTGTCACTGACTACAGCGGAGTCCGCTTTGAACGGTGTTGTTCATAAGGAGGGAGAGGCAGCAAATGGAGTGAGCCTCTTATTGACGAACGGTGCCGTGTGGAACAATCAAGATTGGAATCAGTCCTCTGCTGTTCTCGAAAAGATCTCTTTTGCCGGCAGCCATCTCGCCTCTTTGAAAGGCGGCAGCAATGCCAGCAATGGGGGTGTGA
>CAJPUA010000094.1 GCA_905373705.1 uncultured Schwartzia sp.
GTTTTTTTTAGCGGCGCTGATGTACGTTTCCATGGGGCATACGACGCTGTAAAGGAAGGCCGCCCCCGACCCCAGCGCCACTAAAGTATCCATATTCGGCGCTCCGGCAAGAAGGCTTCTTCCGCCGCTAAGGAAGAACTGCTGATTGATCACCATGACGATCGCCGCCAGCAAAAGCTCCAAAAGAACCGTCGTCAATGGATTGCCGGCGAAAAAATCCGGCAGCGGCCAGCCCAGCATCGTATGCCCCATGGAAACGTACATCAGCACCGCTAAAAAAAACAGCGAAGCGATGAGCCGCCGTTTTAGGAGCGGCGTTTCCTTATCTGCCAGCAGGTCCTCCGTCACGCCCCCTTCCGTCGCTGCGCCTTTTTCTGCTGCTCCGTAGCCCGCCGCCTCAACGGCGGCGATGACGGCGGCGGGGGATGCGTCACCCTCGACACCCATGGAATTGGTGAGCAGGCTGACCGCGCAGGACGACACGCCCGGCGTTTTCGCCACCGCCTTCTCTACCCGGGCGACACAAGCCGCGCAGCTCATGCCGGTGACCGTATATTGTTTCATGCTGTAACACCTTCAATTTCCGTTACCACATAACCGCTGCCTTGCAGCGCACCGCGAATTTCCTCATCAGCCACGATACGGCTCATCGATACTACCGCCTGCTGCTGCACCAAATCTGCCTCCGCTGCCGCGCCGTCGATCGTCTCCAGCAAAACCTCGACCCGCCGCTGACATTGTGCGCAGTGCATGCCCCGCAGATGAACAATCTTCGTCCCGATCTTCACGCCTTTCAACTTCTTGCGCGGCGGCAAAAGCTCATTGTCATCACAGCAGCCGCTTTCCCCGCGCAAGTGGCGGATCACCGCCCGCAGCGCCAACGCGCCAAGCGCTGTAAAAACAGCGGTGATGATTATCCTCGACATAGTATATACCCCCGAAAATTCATTTTATTCAGCTCTGGGGTGAAACCTACTCGCTCACGCATTCCTTTTATTTCATCAGCTTTTGCAGGAGAACAACCAATTCGTCTACCGTCTCGTCCTTCCCGGCGCGGAGATCCGTCGCCACGCAGCTTCGGATATGGCTGTCCAAAAGCTCCCGGTTAAAGGCCTGAATCGCCGCCGTGGCCGCCGCCGACTGCACCAGAATATCAGGACAGTAGGCGCTCTTTTCCACCATCTTCCGGATGCCGCGGATCTGCCCTTCGATGCGGTTCAGCCGATGCACGAGGCTTTTATACTCCGCTTCCGGCCGCATTTTTGTTCTCTGGCGGCACCCACAGCCGCCCGCTTTTTGCTCATCCATTCCCTTTCACCTGTTTCTGTGAAACCTCTTCTACTTTTTTGCCTCTTCATCATATACCCCATCAGGGTATTTTGTCAAGAAAGACAGCGAATAAACAAAAGAATCGTTCAAATATATGCGCAAAAACAGGGCTAAAGGCTTGCTTGACGGTATTGTAGGACGTATGGTAGGGTTAATGCAAATGAATTTTTCGTGAAAATTTCATTACATCGCAATGAAGCAAGGGGGAGCAATACAATGCGTTTGTTCAAGTTCTGGCGGCAAAAGGAGCAGCGCTTGGGGAAAAGCCGCGGCCGGGCCGTCTTGATGCTCATGGCGGGGATCTTTGCCCTGCCGACTGCGGGGTATGGTGCTGCCGAAGCGCAGGAAGCGGCGGAAATTGAAACCTTTGACTTGGATGAGATCATCGTCACCGCGACGAAAACGGAGCAAAAGGAAAGAAACACCAACGCCAGCATGGCCGTCATCACCGCTGAAACGATTGCGGATCGCCATTTTTCCACCGTCGGGCAGGCGCTCAATACCATTGCCGGGGTCAGCGTCCGCAACAAGGGCCTTACCGGCGGGGCTTTTGCGGATAACACGATTTATATCAACGGTTCGGATAATGTGGTTCTCTTAGTGGACGGCATGCGGCTGAATCAGAATGGAAATACGAACGAGCTCTTTTCCACGGCCACGCTCATCGATATGGACAATATCGAACGCATTGAGGTTTTGCGCGGTCCTGCCGCGACGCTGTATGGTTCCGACGCAGAAGGCGGCGTCATCAACATCATCACGAAGAAGAAAAAGAAGAATGGGCAGACGGCGAAGATCGGCGCACAGGGCGGCAATTTTTCCCAGTATGCCTATAAGGTCGTGCATCAGGGCCGAGAGGACGGCTATTTTTGGAACGTCGACGCCATGAAGCAGCATACCGGCGATTTTCGCGAGGGCAACGGGCGGAGGATTCCCGAGGCGACCGATTCGGAAAATGTCAGCTTCACCGTCGGCAAGGATTTCGGCGATAAAGGCATCCTCAGCCTTTCCGGCAGCTATTTTCATTCCGACAGCCACCGGGTGAACTTAAACGATGCGGGGGGCAATCCCAACGCCGATCTTTTTAGGCTTCCGCAGCGCCTGGGACGGCGGTATCAGCGTAAATTCAGCTTGGATTGGACGTATCGGTTCAATGATCGTGTATCCAATACCTTTAAGGTTCTCCAGAACAACAACGATATCCGAAACGATTATCTGGGAACCAATACCGCGAAGGGGATTTATTACATCAAGACCACGGACATCAACGATTATCTTTCTTGGCAGATCAATGACGCGCATCACCTTCTTTTGGGCTACGAATATACGAAGGACAGCTTGGACTATATGTATTATTCCAATCAAAACTACAGCGGCATTGATTTTACGAATCATGCGCTATACGCGCAGTGGCGATGGGACGTGACGCCGCAGGTGAATTTCACTGCCGGGATTCGCCACGACAACAATTCGGAATTTGGCGGCCATAATTCCAAGAGCTATTCTTTGGGGTACACCCCCACGGACACCACGAATGTGTATCTGAATTTCAATGAATTTTTCATTGCGCCGCGGGTGGTGCAAATCTACAGTACGCGCTGGGGGAACCGCAATCTCCGTCCGGAATACGGTCATACTTGGGAGCTGGGGGCGGACCACGCCTTCAGTAAGGACACGACGCTGAAGATGAGCTTCTTTCGGCGGCTGGCCCACAATCGGATCGGGCTGCGCCGAAATCGCTACACGAACTTTAATAACGAGGACGCCTGGGGCGCCAACATGGAGCTTTCGCATCGCTTTTCTGACCGCCTGCGGACGAGTGTCGGATACAGCTACATGTACATCAAGGCACAGGACAACGCCAATGCGAACCGAAACGGGTATGTGCCGCGGTCGGAGTGGAAGCTTAGCGCCGATTACGCCATAGATAAGTGGCAGATCGGTGTGACGGGGCGCGGGACTATCCGCCGCGATGGCCGACTGGCGAATAAGGTAGATAAGAAGGCCACGACCTTTTGGGTCTGGGACGCGAATATCAATTACCGCCCCACAAAGCAGATCAACTTATTCCTGCAAGTGGGGAATCTTTTCAATCAGGACTACACGGAGCGGGTGTATGAATTGGATCCGAATTTCTGGATCGCCTCGCCGGGGAGGAGCTTCCTCGTCGGCATGGAGTATACATTTTAGAGGGAACGACAAGAAGGGAGTTATCACATCATGACGAAGCATCTGTTTTTCCGTGCGTTTGGGCGCATCGCTGCTGCGGCGGCGGTTTCTTTGGGGGCGCTGTTCTATCCGGGGGCGGCCGATGCGCATGCCCTCTGGATCAACATGACGGACTATCATCCCGCCTTTGACGCGGAAAAGGCGCTGGCCAAGACGAAGCTGTACATGGGATGGGGGCATCATTTCCCGGTGGACGGGTACGTTTCCGAGAAAGACTTTGACCGCATCTGGCTCACGTCGCCCGACGGCGCGGAGACGGACGTCAAGCTGGAAACGACGGGATTCGCGGCCAGCGAGCTAAAGCTCACGGAGGAAGGCCTCTATCTCTTAGGGGTGACGCGCCACGCTTCCTATAATACGAAGTATCGCGACGAGAACGGCGAGAGCCATTTGGTCAAGCAGGATATGACCGGGCTTTCCAACGTTTTTTCGAGTACCTATTCCCAGCAGTTTGCCAAGACGCTCTTTTGCGTAGGCAATGAGAGGACAGGGTCGTTTGATCGCCCCTTGGGGCATACGTTGGAGATCGTCCCCCTCGTCAATCCCTACACCTTGGCGAATAACACCGGCGGCGATCTGCCCGTGCGCGTACTCTTTGCGGGCGAACCGGCGCCCCATGTGAAGCTCTACGCGAAATACGAAGGGTTTTCCCAGACGGATGAATCCGCCTGCGTCGCCATGACGGATAAGAACGGCGTAGCGCATCTTCGCATCACCCACTGGGGGCCGTGGATCGTCAAGACCGGCATGACCATGGAGCCGCGGGGCAATTTAGCGGGGCGGGTCATGGCGGAGAGCTATTACGCGTCGCTGACATTCTTAGTCCCCTGACGGGAGGCGGGCGGGAACGGCACGCTGAGGGAAGCGCTCTATGGATCGGCGCTTTCCGCTTGCTTCACCGATGCAGAGTGGATGCACCCTGATGGAGGCGTTTCCATGACAAGCGTTTTTTCGATCCGCCGGGCAGCGGGGCTGTTTTTTGCCGCAGCGCTTTCGCTTTGGCTGATGGCGGCGCATGGTGCGGCCCAAGCCCTGCCGCCTTCGGCCTTGGAGGCATCGGGGGGATCTTTTTTGCGCTTTTCGCTGGCGGATCCCGTCGATCACCGGGATGGATCGGCGACGGCGGACTTTCTCCTCTTGGATGGGGATCGTCCCGTTTCGGCGGCGGAGATAGACGTCTCAGCCGCCCTTTGCCTCTGCCGCGTCGGCGAGGAGTGCCATGTGCTTTCCCTCCCCCTTGCGGCGCGAGACGGCAATGCCGTGTTTCGCCTCGTCCTTCCCCGCGCCGCTTCGTGCAACATCATCGTCAAACTGCGCTATCGGGGCGCGTGCTACGTCGTGCAGACGCTGCGGCGGATCTACGCGCGGGGACGCGATCCGGCGGATTGGGGCGAAGCGGCGGAGCTACCGGCGGCGGTGCCGCACGTTGAGGCGGCGGAGGAAAACTACAATTTTCGCACCGGGCAGCCCATGGCCTTCACCTTTCGGCAGGGCAGCAGCCCCGCGACCGTCGCCGTGTACGATAAAGAGCGCCGCCTTTTGGAGACGCTGACGGTGCGGGACGGTTTCTCCTACGAGGTGACGCCGCTGCCCCCGCTTAACGTGCCGGGGCGCGGAAGCCGGGAGGATGTGTTTTTCGCCGCGCGGTTGGCGGAGGGCGGCGAGCCGCTCCATCTTTTCGCACAGGTCGGCGT
>CAJPUA010000095.1 GCA_905373705.1 uncultured Schwartzia sp.
ATCCAACGGAGCAGGGCAACCCGAATAACGTCAAGGTTGTTACCGACCGGCAGGGTTACGCGCTGTACTTTTCCCGCTCCCTCTTGCCGTATCCGCGAAACGAGGGGAAAGCGAGCGTCTTTAAACACATCGGTATTTACGCTTACCGGCGTGAGTTTCTCTTACGGTACGCGAAAATGCCGCCGACGCCTCTGGAACAGGCGGAGTCCTTAGAGCAGCTCCGGGCGCTGGAGAATGGATACCGTATCAAGGTCATCCGTACCGAGCACCATTTTGTCGGCGTCGACACGCCGGAGGATCTGGCGCGGGCGAATGAGATATATAAGGCGCGGAGCCTTTCCTGAAAGAGGCGACGCGGTGGGGAAGACAGGCGTGGCGAAAGGAGCATTCGTATGAATACGGTCAGGGTAGCAGATTTTGAGATTGGCGCAGGCAATCCGCTGGCGCTTTTGGCGGGCCCTTGCGTCCTGGAGAGCTTGGAGCGGTGCCTCTATATCGGTCGGACGATCCGGGACATTACCCGGCGGCTGGGCATTCCCTATGTGTTTAAGGCCTCCTTCGATAAGGCGAACCGCTCGTCCTTTAATGGATTCCGCGGCCCCGGCCTCGTCAAGGGATTGGAAATGCTCCAAACGATTAAGGATGAGCTGGGAGTACCCATCATCACCGACATTCACACCGAGGCGCAGGCCGCGCCCGCCGCGAAGGTCGCGGATATTCTCCAGATTCCGGCGTTTCTCTGCCGCCAGACGGATCTTCTCTACACGGCGGCGCAGACGGGGCGGGTGATTAACGTCAAAAAAGGGCAATTTCTTGCGCCGAAGGATATGCGCAACGTTGTCGATAAGCTCCTCGAGGGCGGCAATTCGAATATCCTGCTGACGGAGCGGGGGGCGTCCTTCGGTTACAACAATCTCGTCGTCGATATGCGGAGCTTTCCTATCATGCGCTCCTTTGGGTATCCCGTCGTTTTTGACGCGACGCACAGCGTACAGCTCCCGGGGGGAGCCGGAACCAGCTCGGGAGGAAATCGCGAATATGTAGAATATCTCGCGCGGGCGGCGGTGGGAGCGGGCGTGGACGCGCTCTTTATGGAGGTTCATGATAATCCCGAGGAGGCCCTCTGCGACGGACCGAACAGCGTTTATCTCGATAAACTGGAAGACCTTTTGAAGGACGCCCTGGCGATCTATAATATCGTCCGTCCCAGGCTCGCCTGACGCACTGAATTTTGGAGGAGGCCGGCACAGCGTGATCAAAGAGAAGGCTATCGAAACGTTAGAAATCGAAATCGGCGCGCTGCAAAAACTCATCGACCGCGTGGACGACGAGTTTGAAGCGGCGGTGCGCGCTATTTTGGACTGCAAGGCCCGCGTCATCGTCACCGGGATCGGAAAATCCGGGCATGTGGGGCAGAAGATCGCGGCCAGCCTTGCCAGTACGGGGACGCCGTCATTTTTCATGCATCCGGCGGAGGCTTTCCACGGCGATCTGGGCATGGTGACGCCGCAGGATATTGTGCTGGCGATCTCAAACAGCGGCGAGACGAACGAGATCGTGAATATCCTGCCGGTCATCCGGCGGATCGGCGCGCCGATCATCGCGCTCTGCGGCAAGCGGGCGTCGACGCTGGGGAAAAACGCCGATTACTTCATCGACGCCGGGGTGGAGCGCGAGGCCTGCCCGCTGGGGCTCGCCCCCACGGCCAGCACAACGGCGGCGCTGGCGATGGGGGATGCAATTACCATGGCGGCGATGGCGGCGCGCAACTTTACGGCGCAGGATTTCGCCATGTTCCACCCCGGCGGTTCGCTGGGGCGCCGCCTGCTCTTGACCGTAGGGGACGTCATGCACAGCGGCGAGGATAATCCGACGATTTCCTGTGACAAGACGGCGAAGGAGGCGCTTTTCGTCATGACAGCGAAGGGGGTCGGCGCGACTTCCGTCGTCGACGCGGCGGGGCGCTTTATCGGGCTGGTGACAGATGGCGACGTTCGCCGCTGCCTGGCGAAAGGCAGCGAGTTTTTAGAGGAGCCGGTGGAAACCTTTATGACCCGTAACCCGGCGACGATCACGGCGGGAAAATTAGCGGCTTCGGCGCTTTCTATCATGGAAAAGCATCAGCCGCGTCCCATTACTGTGCTTCCGGTGGTCGACGAAGCCGGGAGCCCCGTAGGTATCGTCCATCTGACCGACCTTCTGCGGCAGGGGGTCGTCTAGCATGAAGGAGGTAAAGGAGCGCGCCGCTGCCGTTCGAATGCTCGTCCTCGACGTTGACGGGACGCTGACGGACGGCGGGATATACATCGGCGCGACGGGGGAGCTTTTCAAGCGCTTCGACATTAAAGACGGGCTGGGAATTGCGCTCTGGCACAGGGCGGGAGGGAAAACCGCCGTCATTACCGGGCGGACGTCGCCGATTTTAGAAGCGCGGGCGCGGGAGCTTAAAATCACCGCTCTTTGGCAAGGCCGTCTTGATAAGGCTGCTGCCTACCAAGAGCTTAAAACACGGTACAGCCTCACGGACGAGGCGATCGCCTATATCGGCGACGACCTCGTCGATCTCCCGGTCATGCAGCAAGCTGGGTTTGCCGCCGCTCCGGCAGACGCGGTGTCCGAAGTGCGCCAGCGAGCGCACTTTGTCGCTTCCCATCGGAGCGGAAACGGCGCCGTCCGGGAGATCATTGAGTTTATCCTTCAGGCGCAAGGACGGTGGGAAGAGATGGTCGCGCGTTTTCTGATTTCCTGATTGAACCGCGCATGGCTGCTTTGGTAAGGAAAGCAGCTTTACGGGAGGAACCGTTATGCTTTATTGGTTGTTGATGCTTTTGAGCCGGGCGATCTGCTGTCTGCCGCATCGCGCCCTATTGACATTGGGGCGGGGAGCCGGTATCCTGTATTACAGATTCATAAAAAAACAGCGCGAACGAGCGATCCGCCAGATGATGGACGGCCTGTCCATTTCGAAGGAAGAAGCGAAGAAGCTGGTCAAAGCTTCGTTCGTCAATTTGGCGACGAATGTTTTTGAGATTTTATACATGCCGCGGCTCAACGAAAAGAATTTTCGCGAATACATTGAGATCGAGCATCTGGAGCGCATGAAAGCGGCGCTGGCGGAAGGCCATGGCGTCGTCGTCCTGACCGGCCATGTGGGAACATGGGAGTGGCTGTCGGCAGCGTTTACGCTTTCGGGGCTGCCGGTAACCGCCATCGCCAAGCCCCAGCCGAACGAGCAGTACACACGCGTTTTGAACGATCTTCGGGCGACGATTCATGTGGAGATATTTTCCCGCGGCACGAGCGAGCTTCTGGCGGCGGCCCGCGCCTTAAAGCAGGGAAAGATCCTTGGCTTTCTGGCAGATCAGGACGCCGGGCCGGGCGGAGCGTTTATTGATTTTCTCGGCCGCCCGGCGTCGACGCCCATGGGGCCGGCAGTGTTCGCCCGAAAGTTTAACGCCCCGGTCCTTCCCGCTTTTATTCTGCGGAAGAAAGACGGCCGTCACCGGGTCGTTATCGGCGAAGCGCTTCGCTACGAGGATCACGGGGACACGGACCGGGATCTTTATGATTTCACAGTGAAAATGACGCGGATTTTAGAGCGCGTCGTGCGGGAAAACCCCACCCAGTGGCTGTGGTTTCAGAAGCGCTGGAACACGCCGCCGGAGGAAAAACACGTCAAGCATCATACCGTGACCGCGGGGGAGGATAAAACGGCGCATGAATAGGAAAAGTACAATGCTGATCGCCGCGGCGGTCTTGCTTATCGCCGGTGGGATTTTCTGGACGATTGTTACGGTTCCGGAGGAAACGCCTGAGGAAGCGCCCGACGAACCAAAGATCATGGAATACCAGTCAAATTTCCTCAGCGAGGAACGTCACGGGCGGGTAATCTGGGATATTAAGGCGGAGACGACAAGCGTCGATATGGCGACGCAGGCGACGGTATTCAAAAACCCCGTTGGTCATTATTATCAAGAGGACGGCAACGTCTTGACCCTGACCGCGGCGAGCGGGACGTATGACAGCGCTACGAAAAACGTGAAGCTCTCCGGCGGCGCTAAGGCGACGACGTCGGACGGCGGCGTCCTGACAAGCGACACCCTGGAATGGGTTGCCGGCGAAGATCGGCTGGTCGCGGCGGGAAAAGCGGTTCTGACTCGCCAGGACCTGGAGGCGCGAGGCGATAAAATTGAAGCGCGGGAAGCGTTTTCCGTTTTCCGTGCCGAAGGCAGCGCTTATATAAAAAAGGAGAATTGACAGCATGGATATGCGCAGGGGAATAAGAACGGGAGCGGCGGTTTTCTTAGCGGCGTGCCTTTTCGGCACGGCGGCCGCGGCAAAAACCGGCAGCGACGCGGCGGAGCTTCAGGCGGATACGGTGGAGTACAACGCCAAGACGGGTGAAATGACGGCGACCGGACACGTCGTTATGAAGCAGGGGGACGGCGTTGCCAGCGCGGAGAACGCGACCTACAATACGAAAACGAAACAGGGCAAAATGACCGGCGGCGTCGTCGCGGACCGTGACGGGACGCATTTGACCTGCGATGTGTTTCATGTCCTTTCTGACACACAGTTTTTGGCAGAGGGAAACGTCCACGGGACAAAAGAAGATAAGTCCTTCACCGGGCCCCAAGCCGAATATTTTACGGACCAGGAGTACGTTCGTATGACCGCAGGCGGCACGATCACGACGCAGGACGGCACCTTTACCGCCGATTATATGGAAGGCTGGATGAATGACGAGCATTGTAAGGGCGTAGGCTCCGCGCATGTCGTCAGCCCGCCGCGCCAGTTTGAAGGCGGCGGCGACGAGGCTGAATATTTTGGTAAGGAAAGTGGGAAGCTCGTTTTGACGGGGAACGCGTGGGCGATCCAGGAAAACAATACCCTGCGGAGCCAGCGTTTGACGGTTTATCTGAATGAAACACAAGAAGCGCCGGCAGGCGAATGATAAGCGGGCGGAGCCTCGCCTTCAGGAGAATCAGAGAGTGTTCATCGAAACGCGGGATCTGGTAAAAACCTTCAAAAACCGAAACGTCGTCGATCATGTGTCGGTGCGCGTGGAAACCGGAGAGATCGTCGGTCTGCTGGGCCCGAACGGGGCGGGAAAGACGACGACCTTTTACATGATCATCGGGCTGGAGCATCCTACGGCAGGCGAGGTCTACATCGGCGATCTTGAGGTCAGCGCGCTCCCCATGCACCGTCGGGCGGCGATGGGGC
>CAJPUA010000096.1 GCA_905373705.1 uncultured Schwartzia sp.
TTTGGGGCGAATAAAAGGATGCTTTGGGGCGAATAAAAGGATGCTTTGGGGCGAATAAAAGGATGCTTTGGGGCGAAGGAAACACTTATTAAAGTATGGTTTTTGTTTTAGTATGCTATAATTTTCTAAGGGGGTGGTTCTATGGGTAAACAAGCCTTAGCGGTGAAGTATCACAACGACGTTAACTCTGTTTCTTTAAAGAAGTTTACAGCTAAAGAACTGGATATCCTCATTGCGATCATGGGACGGATGCGCGATCACGGGGAGGACGAGATCACGTTTGACTTCGTCGAACTGAAAAAGCTGGTGGGATGGGGCAAGCATGACAACGACATGTTTGGGCGTGCCCTGGCGTCTACGTACAAGAAGCTAATCCAATGCAGTATCAGAATCGGGAATGATCGTGAATGGACAGAGTTTATACTGTTTACGGAATACAAAATCAATTTGGATAAACAAATCATCAGCATTGCCGTGAACAGCAAATTCCGCTTCGCCCTGAATGAGTTATCCAGCAACTTTACGCGGTTTGAGCTGGAGGAGTTTATAGGGTTGAAGTCCAGCTACGTTAAAGAGTTTTATCGTCGCATGAAGCAGTTTCGGAGTACGGGGTTCTGGCGTGTTTCCATAGAGGAATTCCGGCGGATGATGGATGTCCCGAAAACGTATCAGATAACGAATTTAGACAAATATGTCTTTGCCCCAATTCTTTCTGAACTCGGTGAACGGTACCACATGAAGATTCAAAAGCTCTATGAGGCGCGAGGCAGAGGGCGGCCGCGCGTGAGTGGTTTTGAGTTCACTTTCGATAAATCACCGTTACCGGAAGTTTCGGAAGCATTGCCTTTTGACAATGTAACAAGTGTTGAGGCTATTACTTTGCCAGTGTCTGAAGCAAAGGACTTAAAGGCACAGAAACACAAGAAGGTCCAGGGGGATATGAAGTTTTATGAAAGTCGTTACCGTGACAGGACAATTAGGGTATATGATGAAAAATTTCAACGGTATAATTACTTGAAAATCATATCTATCGAACATAACTTAGATGGCATTGTGAGCGTCAGCGTGCAAAACATGGACGATGACTACAAAAACACGATGCACTTTGACAGTGTGAGGATTTGGGACGGATACTTTAAGAAGTATGCGGTTTGATGAATCAAACGTATTGAAATATACCACGAAGACTAAGTATATAGTTAAATATGCCTCATGTCAACATCTTTAGCTTTAAAATGAAATAAAACAATCAATTCCATAGTTTGTTTTTAGGTATTCCGCCAAACAACAGTGCTCTTACCAGGCGGCGTAGAACAGCACTCACCGTAAAGTCCCACTCTTTGGCAATCCTGATGATTTCCTGTTTCTCGCTTATGCTCAAGAGAACCTTTATACTGATAAAGCTCTCACTTTCTGATTCTGTTTCACGAACTGGGTTCTGCAAGATTTCTATAAAGCTGATCCTGTTCTGGAGTAGAAACAGGACTAACCTTCGCAGTACAACCCCAGCTTTCAATCCCCATTCCGCAGCGATTTTGTCTAACGCCTGTTTCTCTACCAGCGTTAGTGTTGTTGAGATCGTTTGTTTAGGCTTCGTCGTTCCCATGACAATCACCTCAATATTGTTCTAAAAAGATTACTTTTTGAATACGAAATGCTGTTCTTGTCTATGCAAGGCTTCACGTGTTATCATAAAGCCATTCCAAAATAGGGGGATTCAGGGTGATCTTCGGCTACGCACGTGTTAGCACTTCAGAACAGAATACGGACCTGCAGCGTGATGCACTGGAAGGAGCGGGTGTTGACCCGAAAAACATTTTTGAAGATCGAGGGATATCTGGAGCAACACAAGCAACACAACGACAGGGCTTTTCGGAACTGATGAAAAGAGTACAGAACGGCGATGGTATTGTTGTGTGGAAGTTAGACAGACTGGGACGCAGCATGGCAGACGTGGTAAACATCGTTCTGATGTTCACTAAGAAGAACATCATTCTACGAAGTCTTCAGGACGGAGTGAATACCTCTACGCCTTTGGGCCGAGCACTTGTTGGAATACTGGCCAGCTTCTCACAACTGGATAGAGAAAACATCTCTGAGCGCGTCAGAGCCGGTATGGCCGCCGCAAAAAAACGCGGTGTCCCACTGGGTAGAAAGCGCAGGGCTACCGTGGAAACGGGACACATTGTTGATATGTATCTTCAGCAAGGCCTATCGTACACAAAGCTGGCGCAGCAGATGAACATCGGGCGCGCCACTGCCTGGCGGGCGCATAAATTGTTTGTAGAAGCTGAAATAGGTCGTACCACAGTGTGATGAGGTGACGAAATGACAAAAACGTTGCTACCACTTCCAATTGGAGTTCAGACGTTCGAGATTATACGTCAAGACAATCTTTTGTACGTGGACAAAACCTCACGGCTTGAAGAGTTAGTGAAGAATTGTCGGCGCGTTTTCCTCTCCCGTCCTAGACGGTTCGGCAAGTCGCTGACGCTCTCCACACTTGATGCCTTGTTCAGCGGCAAGGCGGAGCTGTTCCGTGGCCTCGCCGCCGAGGCGTGGGCCGCAGAGCAGGCGAAACACCCCGCGCCGGTGCTGCGGCTCGACATGAGCATGATGAGCGTCAGTGACGTCACTCAATTTGAAGGGTCCCTTAACAGCACGTTAACCTGGAGGGCAGAAGATGCAGGTGTGACGCTCTCCAGCCAACAGCCCAGCGATAAGTTTCAAGAGCTTATCCGCGCTCTCTACAGGCAAAGCGGCCCTGTGGTCGTCCTGATCGACGAGTACGACAAGCCCATCCTGGACAAGATCGGCAACCTGGAGGCAGCGGAGGCTATGCGCGGCTCCCTCCGCACCCTTTACACCGTCCTCAAGGGCTGCGACGAATACCTCCGCTTCGTCATGCTGACCGGCATCTCCAAGTTCACCAAGACCGGCGTCTTCTCCGCCATGAACAACCTGATGGACATCTCCATGACGGAGAGGTTTGGCGACATCGTGGGCTACACGCAGGAGGAGCTTGAACGGGACTTCGCGGACTGGATCGACGATGCGGCCGGCAAGATGCGCCTCTCCCGCCAGGAGCTCTTGACGCGCATGAAGGACTATTACGACGGCTTCTGCTTCGACGGCACGACCCGCCTCTACAACCCCTTCTCCATCCTCAACTTGCTCGCGAACCGTCGGTTCTCCAACTACTGGTACGAATCCGGCTCCCCCTCCTTCATCGTCGCCTACATGAAGCGACACGAGATCCTGGACCCGGAGGCGTACCGCCACCTCGTCGTCAAGGAGAGCTTCGCAAACTCTCAGGAGATCGAGCGGGCCAGGCCGGAGAGCTTTCTTTACCAGGCAGGCTACCTGACCATCGAGAAGTGGGAAGAGCAGTCCCTGACCTTGGACTACCCCAACCGGGAGGTCTTGGACTCCATCGCCGGCATGTACCTGGAGCACGTCTACAACGTGGAGAGGTACGATTCCATCGGGTCGGACCTCTGGCACGCCCTGAGCGAAGGGGACGTGTCACGAGGCGTCCAGCTCTACAACACGGCTCTGGCCTCCATACCCTACCACGACCTCGCGCGGCGGGACGAGTCCCTGTACCGCTCGCTGTTCCTGATGCTCCTGCGGGGAGCAGGCATCACGGCCCACGGGGAGATTCCAAGCAATCGAGGACGGAGCGACGTCCTGGTACTCTTTCCCCATCGCGTCGTCGTGCTGGAGTTCAAGCTGGCCCGGAGCGCGGGGGAGATCGACGGGTTGCGCACCGAAGGACAGCGGCAGATTGAGGAGAAGGGCTACGCGAAGCCCTTTGACGCGGACCAGCGTGCCGTTACCTCAGCTGTCGTCATTATTGATGCAGCAAAACGCGAAGCGACACTGTAGTACCGAAATTTTCTGGGCTCCTCGCTAGCAGGAGTGGGTGGTTTATAAAAGGCTACCGTTATGATATCTTTGGAGCATTATGAAGGACATCGAACTGTTTCAATTAGCGCTAGGCATATCGTTGCCGTGGTTTGTCAAATCCCTGGAGTTGGACCCTGTAGCTAAGAGGCTTGATATCCACCTGGACTTTCAAAAGGGCTCTAAATTCACCTGTCCCGAGTGCGGAGCAGAGGGTCAGAAAGTTCACGATACCGCTACAAAAACCTGGAGACATCTCAATTTCTTTCAGTATGAGGCCTACCTCACGGCCAGGGTTCCAAGGGTCCACTGCGACTCCTGTGGCGTCCACCTGGTTCCAGTCCCCTGGGCGCGCGAGGGCAGCGGGTTTACTTTGCTTTTCGAGGCATTGGTCCTGTCCCTGGCTCCAGCTATGCCCATCAAGACCTTGGCGAGGGAACTGAACATGCACGACACACGCCTCTGGCGCATGGTCAGACATTACACGGAACAGGCCCTCGAGCGGAGGGAGTTGTCGCAGGTCCGCAATGTCGGATTCGACGAGACCGCGAGCAAGCGAGGGCACGATTACGTCTCTGTCTTCGTGGACCTGGATACGTCGAAGGTCATCTTCGCCACGGAGGGCAAGGACTCGAGCACTTTGGGTCGATTCAAGACATTTCTCGAGGAGCACGGCGGCCACGGCGAAAACATCGAGCGGATGTGCTGCGATATGTCTCCAGCCTTCATCAAAGGGGCGCGAGAACACTTCCCTGGAGCGAAGCTGACGTTCGACAAATTTCATGTTATGAAGGCAGTGAACGAAGCGGTGGACAGCGTCCGTCGCGAGGAGCGCAAGGAGAACCCGAGCCTGGCGCACACCCGTTATCTTTGGCTGAAGAACCCTCAAAACCTGACGGAGAAGCAAAAGGCCTGGATAGGGGACCTGAGTCTGAGGAAGCGTAATCGGAAGACCGCGCGCGCTTATCAGATGAAGCTGAGTTTCCAGGAGATTTTCAAGAGATTTCGCCTTCGAGAAGAAGGGGAGCTGTTACTGAAGAAATGGTATTTCTGGGCGACTCACAGTCGTCTGAGTGCGATGATTGGGGCAGCCCGCACGATCAGGCATCATTGGGACGGAGTTCTTCAGTGGTTTGAGTCCCCTATCAACAACGGCATTCTTGAGGGGATCAACAGCTTGATCCAGGCCTGTAAGGCGAGGGCCAGGGGCTACAGGAGCAAGGAGAACTTCATCTCGATGATTTACCTCATCGCGGGTAAGCTACAGATAGGCCTACCCACTTAAAAAAGCGAGGAGCC
>CAJPUA010000097.1 GCA_905373705.1 uncultured Schwartzia sp.
GATTACATTCATATTGACGTGATGGATGGTCAATTTGTTCCTAATATCACACTGGGAGCGCCGGTGATAAAATGCCTGCGCCCCCAGACAAAGGCGACTTTCGACGTTCATTTGATGATTGAGCGTCCCGGCGACGCGATCGAAGCCTTTGCGGCGGCGGGGGCGGATATTATCACCTTTCACCTGGAAGCGACGCCGCATCCTCATCGCGTCGTGCAGACCATCAAGGCGTGCGGCTGCCAAGCGGGGATCGCTTTGAATCCGGCAACACCGATAGTAATGGCGGAGGAGCTTTTGATCGACGCCGATATGGTCTTGCTTATGACGGTAAATCCTGGTTTTGGCGGGCAAAAATTTATTTCCTCTATGTTAGAAAAGATTCGTCGCTTGCGGCAGATGATTGTTGCCAGCGGACGCGCTGTTGATTTGGAAGTGGACGGCGGAATTAATGCCCGGACGGCCAGGGAAGTCATAGACGCGGGCGCGAATGTCTTAGTGGCGGGCTCCGCTATCTATGGCAGTAATGATATTGCGCAAACGATTAAAGAATTGCGTGGTTGAGGGGGAACCCGTCGATGGATAAAGCGGTCGTACTTCTTTCCGGAGGACTTGACTCGACGGTCTGCATGGCCGTCGCTAAGAGTCGGGATTTAGAGATTTTCCCGATTAGCTTTGATTATCATCAGCGTCATCGAATCGAGCTATATAGCGCCCGTAAGGTGGCGGCGTTTTATGGCGTCGGTCGCCATTTAATTGTTGAAACAAATATGGAAGCCATTGGCGGGTCCGCTCTGACCGATCCGGGAATCAACGTCCCCGAGGGAGATATAGAGCGCACGGATGTCCCAATAACGTATGTTCCGGCGCGCAATCTTATTTTTTTAAGCTACGCGCTGTCGTATGCCGAGGTTTTACAGGCCCAATATGTATTTATCGGGGTTAATGCCGTCGACTATTCCGGCTATCCTGACTGTCGGCCGGAATTTATTCAACGGTTTCAGGCATTGGCGGATTTTTCGACGAAATCCGCAGCGGTTGATCGGCGGCACATAGAGATCGCGACGCCGCTGCAAACGCTTTCCAAAAAAGAGATCGTTTTATTGGGCCAGCGTCTGGGAGCGCCTCTTGCGCTCACACATAGCTGTTATAAAGGCGGCGAAAAAGCTTGTGGGGTCTGCGATAGTTGCCGCCTTCGCCTGAAGGGCTTTGCAGAAGCGGGCGTTATCGATCCTATCGCCTACGAAAGGCGGGAATGATGCAATGAAGGACGTGCAAAGCTCCACTGATCGGCGAGGAATTGCCATTCAAAAAGTCGGCATCAACGATGCGCATTTGCCGTTTTTGATTAAGAAAAAGGGCGGGGGCTTTCAGCCAGTCTTGGCACGGATCCGCTTCACGGTGTCGCTGCCGGAAAAATATAAGGGAACGCACATGAGCCGGTTCCTGGAAATACTTGGACAATGGAGCCAAAAACCGGTGGCGGAAGCGGAGATGGAAGCAATCCTGGAAGAAGCGATGCAAAATCTGGCGGCTCCTGGCGCGGAACTAAACATCGATTTTAAGTATTTTATTGATCGTGAGGCTCCTGTTACGCACCAGCGTTCTTGCTTAGATTTGGACTGCTCTTTTCGGGGGGTGAAAGAAGGGCAAGCGCCTATGCGGTTTGAGCTTCAGGAAGAGATCCCGGTTACGTCGCTTTGCCCGTGCAGTAAAGAGATTGCTACGTATGGGGCGCATAATCAGCGCAGTTTGATTCGTGTAAGAGTTCGCTTTGCCGATGGGCAAGAGTGTATTTATATCGAGGATTTGGCGGAGCTGTTGGAAACTCAGGGCTCCTGCCCGATATACCCGCTTTTGAAGCGTGAAGACGAAAAATATGTTACCGAACGCGCTTATGAAAATCCTAAATTCGTCGAAGATATCTTGCGCGATTCCATTCTGGCTTTGCGTCGGGTGAAAGGGCTGAAATGGTTTTCGTTGGAATGCGAAAACTTTGAATCGATACATAACCATAACGCTTTCGCCAGCCATGAGGAATTTGTCGCGAGATAAAGCGTTGCCGATGAGGTGGCCTGAAAATGAAGCGATTGATTGTAAATGCCGATGACTTCGGTCTGCATACAGAAGTAAACCATGCTATTATAGAAGGATACATACACGGTTGCCTGCGCAGTACTTCATTTATGGCTGTGGGAAGCGCCGCCGAGGAAGCGTCCGCATTGGCAAAAGAGCATCCGGGGCTGGGGGTCGGCGTTCATCTGACGCTCGTAGCCGAGCGGCCGCTGCTTTCGCCCGAGAAAATTCCCGGACTGATTGGCAATGACGGTCGTCTCTGGCCGGATCACATGGCGTTTATCAAGAAATTTATCATGGGGCATATCCCCTGGCAATCAATATACGCTGAGTGTGAGGCGCAGATCCTGCGGGCGAAAGAACTGGGACTTTCCCTGTCGCATATTGACAGCCATCAGCATTTGCATGTCCTGCCGAAAATCATTGCGATCGTTACCGAACTGGCGAAAAAATATGGATTGAAGAAAATGCGTCTGCCGGCGGAGGATTATTGTTTTACCGGCGGTTACGCGGCTCCATTTACCCGTCATATTGCGAAAGCAGGGCTGACCTTTTGCGCCCGTCGGGCTTGGCCGCAGATAAAAGCTGCCGGAATAATAACGCCGCGGCATTTTTTCGGGATGTTGGCCGGCGGTCACATGTTTCCTGAAAATTTTCAGGCTATTTTAGAGGTCTTGCCGGAAGGAACATCGGAAATTATGGTTCATCCGGGGAGGAATAATGCTCTGCTGGACGCGGTCTATCATTGGCAGTATCATTGGGAAGAAGAATTGGCTGCCGTAACTTCACCAAAAGCCAGGGAGTATATAAAAAGACATCAGATCGAGTTGATTTCATATAAGGAGTTAACGGATGAAGCGATTCTATAAGCGGCTGATATGTCTGGTAGCGCTGGTTCTCACGATCTCCGGGGCCGTGATATATTTTACGGTGGATATCAATACCCTTACGAATTTAACGTTATTTCAACCGTGGTCGTTGGCGTTGGCGGTTGCTTTTGTGGCGCTGGGACTGGTCCTGGATGGCAGCCGTCTCATGCATTTGGTTCATATTTCACGGGAAAATATTACTCTTTCGCAGGCAGTGCAGGTCGTTTTTGGCAATTATTTTTTGGCGCTTCTAACCCCCGGAGCTACTGGCGGAGCGGTAGCCCAGCTGATGTTTCTACGCAAGGCCGGGGTTCCGACAGGCAAGGCGACGGTGCTTGTTTTTGTGCGGACGGTCGTTTCGATCATATTCTTAATTTTGTGCTTGCCGTTAATTTTTTGGCACGACGCTCATATTTTGCCGGGGGTTTCTAACGATCGGTTAGGCGTGTTGTCGTTTATTGTTCTTTTGGTGTTACTTCTTTTTTTCCTGGCGGTTCGCGAGAATCTCCTCAATCATCTGGCGGTTCGCATTGCGCGAAAACTGGCTTTGCCGCGCCGGCGCTTGTTCGTCAATATATATCGTGACACGCAGAACGCGATTCGCCTTTTAGGCTCCTCACCTAAGGCGATGCTGCTGGTTTTCATTGAATCGGGACTGTCCTTAATTGCGATCTATGCGGTCGTCCCCTGCCTGCTCCTGGGATTAGGCGTTTATCATGTGGATTGGTACACTGTCATGGGACGCATGATTTTTTTGAACATGCTGCTTTATTTTACTCCCACACCGGGAGGATCAGGCGTCGCCGAAGGTGGATTTGTTTTTCTTTTCAGCGAGATCGTTCCTGCTGGAACGGTAGGAATTATCGCGGTATGTTGGCGGCTTATCGCGGAATATATTCCGTTTCTTATCGGCCTTTATTACACGGTTAAAGTTTTTGGCGCCGCGTTTTTGGAGAAAAAACCGCCGGCGTCATAAATCTTTAGCCTCATGGCTGCGTTTTCCTCACGGGAGAGAGACGCAGTTTTTTTGTAAGAAAAATTTATAAATTTCCCGGCAAAGTAGATTTTTTTCTAGTAACTCCGGACTGAATGCGCTATAATGAGACAGTGGACAGGCGCTGACGCTTAATAGGGAAATCCGGTTCGATTCCGGTGCGGTCCCGCCACTGTACAGGGGAGCGTTTTCCATCATGCCACTGGAATTTTCCGGGAAGGCGGAGGACGTGATGAGCTTAGCCAGGAGACCTGCCTGTTCGAAGACACCGTCCTGCATGAGCAGGCAACCTACGGTTGATAGGCGGAAGGGTGGTTTTTTCGTGCGCGTAAAATCCCCCTGCCGACGAAGACAGGGGGATTTTTTGTGAAAAAAGAGCTGCGCGGCGGGTATACGACTGGCGCCTGCATGGCGGCCGGGGTCAAGGCGGGCTTGCTGTTTTCTCAGGGACATCCCTGTACGACGCTTACCCTGATCGCTTTAGATGGAACGCCGCTCACGATCCCAGTCAAAGAGGTTAAAGAAACCGACGACGGTATTCGCGCGGAAATCATTAAAGATGCCGGGGATGACCCCGATATTACAAACGGCGTGTCGGTATTTACGACGATCCGCTTTTTATCGCCCGGGAACGGAATAATATTTAAAGCGGGCGAGGGGATCGGCACGGTGACGAAGCCGGGGCTTTCCGTCCCGGTGGGCGAGCCGTCGATCAACCCTGGCCCGCGTAAATTGGTGCAAGCTGTGGTCGACGAGCTTTTGCCGGGGCAAGGGGATCTGGAGGTGGAAGTTTCGATCCCGGAAGGGACAAAACTGGCGAAAAGAACGCTCAACCCGATCTTAGGCGTTGAAGGGGGAATTTCGGTTATCGGAACGACCGGGGTATTGCGCCCTATGTCGGAGGAAGGCTTCAAAAATTCCCTTGTACCACAGATTGATGTCGCGAAAGCGGCGGGGTTTGAAACGCAGATCTTCGTCCCCGGAAAGATCGGGGAAAATATCGCGATCGCTTCCGGGCTCCCTAAAAGCGCGGTCGTTCAGACCAGTAATTTCATCGGGTTTATGCTGGAAGCGGCAGCGGAAAGAAAATTAAAGAAAGTTCTGCTTCTCGGCCATATTGGAAAATTAGCCAAGGTTGCGGCCGGCGTTTTCTACACGCATAACCGTATCGGCGACGGACGCTTGGAAACTATGGCCGCTTACGCTGCTGCCGAAGGGTTGCCCGCAGATGGCGTAAAGCGAATTTTGTCGGCGACGACG
>CAJPUA010000098.1 GCA_905373705.1 uncultured Schwartzia sp.
TCGCCGTCGGTTTCGATGATGACTTCGTCGGCAGGCAAATTACGGGTTACTTCCTGTAAATAACGACCGGAAATGATGACCGTTCCCGCTTCTTTAACCTCCGCCTTGATACGGCAAAGAACGCTCAGGGAGTAATCGGTCGCTTGAAGCTCCAGCTCGTCTTGTTCCGCCTTAAGGTAGATGCCGGAGAGGATTGGGGTCTGCGGCTTATTCGCAACGGCGCGGCTGGCGATATGAAGCGCTTGGACGAGATCTGATTTAAGGCAGTTAATTTTCATAATGCACCTCTTTGTTTTGAGTAAATATTATTTTGGGGCCGGGAAAAAGTTATCCCCACCCTTTTATTTTACGAAGAGAATATAAAAAAATTAGTCGTAGTCGTAGTAGGGCTTGTGAAAATGTGGAAAAGGGGGTGGGACCAGTGAAACAGGAGGAGAAGAGAAGTGGATAAACGGTTGGTAAGCAGAAAACGGTTATCCACATTTTAAACAGGAATAACCGTTTCGCGCTTTTTTCCCCTTATCGTCAACAGAATATTCACTGGATTTTCCACAGGCGGATAGTTTACATATGGCTGAGACGTTGCATCAGTTCGTTTACGGACGAAGTGAGTTTGGCGTCGTTTTTCATTGTTTCGGCGATCGTTTTGCAGGCGTAAAGAACCGTTGTATGATCGCGTCCGCCGAAACATTCGCCAATCTGCGGCAGCGAGCTGTCCGTCATTTCCCGGCAGAGATACATGGCCACCTGACGGGGAAAGGCGATTTCCTTCGTGCGTTTTTTCGAAACAAGATCTTCCGTATTAATATTGAAAAAGGAAGAAACGATCTTTTGAATGAGTTCTAAGGTAATTGTCGTGGTGCGCTGCGTCGGGTAAACGTTTTTCATCGCTTCATTAACAAGCTCGGTGGTAATGGGACGGTTATTCAGCTGCGCGTAAGCGACGACGCGGGTCAACGCGCCTTCTAATTCCCGGATATTATTGTCGATACGGCTGGCAATGAAGGTGAGGACGTCGTTCGGGACGTCGAGCTCCTCGCTGATGGCTTTTTTCTTTAAAATCGCGATACGCGTCTCCAGATCCGGCGCCTGTACGTCGGTGATAAGGCCCCATTCAAAACGCGAGCGCAGGCGGTCTTCTAAAGTTTGAATATTGCGCGGGTGACGGTCGCTGGAAAGAATAATCGCCTTGCGCGCGTCGAATAAAGTATTAAATGTGTGGAAAAATTCTTCCTGAGTCTGTTCTTTTTTGTAGAGAAACTGAATATCATCGACGAGCAGGACGTCAATCGTGCGGTATTTTTGGCGGAAAGCTTCAGGATTTCCTTTGACGATGGAATTAATAAATTCGTTGGTAAATTTTTCACTCGATATGTAGAGAACGCGCATATCGGGATTATTGCTGATGATCTGGTTGCCGATGGCGTGCATGAGGTGGGTTTTGCCAAGGCCGACACCGCCGTACATAAAGAGCGGATTATAGACGGAACCGGGCGCTTCCGATACGGCGAGCGCCGCTGCGTGTGCGAAGCGGTTGGAATTGCCAATAACGAATTTATCGAAGGTATAGTGAGGGTTTAAGGAAGAGCGATCCCCCGGTTCAAGCGGCGCCAGGGACGAGCCTTCAAAGGCTGAGGTGGTGGGAGCGGCAGGACGTTCCTGTACCATCAGCACGGTTTGCCCGTTTTCTTCGGTGACAGCGCCTCCTTCGGGATAGGTAACCGATCCTTGTGGGGATTGAAAGCGAATAGCCACTTCCCGACCGATGACGGCTTTACTGGCGTCCTTGATGAAGGGAATATAACGATCCTGGATGTAGCCCTGAGAAAATTCATTAGGGGCTTCAAGCTGAAGAGAACCCTCGTCAAGGGCTACGGCCCGGACAGGTTCAAGCCAGCGATCACAGGCACTTTCTGCAATGTTTTCCCGTAAATTTACAAGGATTTCCTTCCAGATGAGATCAAGCGCTTTTTCTTCCATGCGAAAAATCCTTTCTAACGACGGAATATAAATCATACGTCGGAAATTAAACATTTTTATAGTTATCCACATAGTTATATACAACTGTGCATAACTGATAGAAAAACTTATTATATAAATTGTACGGTTCCGCTTAAAACCACTGAACTGTCAAGGCTGCGGCCGTTTTCCTGCAAGATGCGAAAACGGAGCCGCAAGAGAATTAAATTAAGTGTATCAAACTCATTCGCAGGAATCAATAATGAATTTTGTCCAAAAAAAGCGAGAAGCGGTGACTTTCTTTACTATACTAAATAAAGGATTACATATAATAACAGAATCTACATATGGTATTTACGGAAAAATGTATTTCCTGATTTGCGAGATTTTTATAAAGTCCGGTAAAAAGCGATAATCTTGACACTCCGGCAGGGGTAGTCTATAATCTTTATTGCGGTTTCTCGGCAATTTGTTAAAAAAAAGAAAGAGAAATCGTGACGAGAGGCTGGTTCGTTTCTTATGGGACGATAATCCGGGGCATGGCTTCGGTGCAAGCTTTCTTATAAAATTGAGGCAAAGGAGGGAGAACCATGAAAAGAACATTCCAGCCGAATACCCATTGGCGCAAAGTGACGCATGGCTTTCGGGAACGCATGAAAACGAAGGGCGGCCGCCTGGTGCTGAAAAGACGTCGGCAAAAAGGCAGAAAAAAATTGTCCGCTTAATGATAGGTCACTTCGGTGACCTATTTTTCCGTGGGAAAAACCGGCCTTTATACTTACAGAAAATTTTCGCGTGAATGAGGCTGGACCGTATGTCAAAACTTTTAAAACGCAGCGTGTTAAAAAATGCTCGATCGTTTCAAATGGTTTATCAAAAAGGACGCTCCTGGGCAAACCGTTATCTGGTTCTGTATGTTTTCCCGGCGAGAGGACAAGAGACGAAGGTTGGTTTTGCCGCGGGGAAAAAATTGGGGCATGCGGTGTTAAGAAGTCGTCTGAAACGGCTCCTTCGAGAAAGTTACCGTCATCAGCAGCCGCGCGTTCGAGAAGGGTATTGGATTCTTCTCGTAGCGCGTAAACCGGCGGCGGATGTGAAACAGCCGGTGATGGAGAAGGCTTTTCTTACTTTAGGAAGGAAGGCCGGACTTTTTAAGAATGAAAAAGAGGCGGATTAGAAATGACAAAAAAGCTGTGCCTGCTTTTCATTCGCGGCTATCAGGTTTTTTTGTCGCCGCTTAAACTTCCCTGTTGCCGCTATTATCCGACTTGTTCGGAGTATGCAATACTGGCGATTGAAAAATACGGCGCCGGGCGCGGCGCCTGGCTGGCATTGAAACGAATCTTGCGCTGCCATCCTTTCTACGCCGGGGGCTATGATCCGGTTCCTTAAATTGCCGGCGGGCGTAAGGCAGCGATTCCTTTATTGAAATGCGGATAAATTAGGATGTGATCGATTGGATTTTTTGTGGTCGATATTTGAACCTCTGGTTCATCTTTTGCAGCGGACAGTAGAATTTATGTATCAGCTGACGGTATCGGCTGGTATTCCCAGCTACGGCATGGCGATTATTTTGATGACGGTGGTCATCAAAATGATTCTGTATCCTTTGACGGTGAAACAGGTCAAATCCATGAAAGCCATGCAGGAATTGCAGCCAAAGATGAAACGGCTGCAGGAACAGTATAAGACGAATCCGCAGCTTTTACAGCAGGAGATGCAAAAGCTTTACCGCGAGGCGGGCGTAAATCCATTGGCGGGCTGTCTGCCGATGTTAGTCCAGATGCCGATTCTGATGGCGATTTTTTACGCTTTAAAAGACGCGACTTATGAGGGCGGTAATCCGTCCTTCCTTTGGCTGCCGTCGCTCTCAGAGGCGGATCCATACTATATTTTGCCGGTTCTCTCGGCCTTGTCAACGTATCTGACATCGCGGCAAACAACGGACGGATCGAACCAGCAGATGAAGATGATGATGTACGTTATGCCGATCTTCATTGGCTGGATGAGTATGAATTTCGCGGCGGGGCTTGTCATTTACTGGATTACGATGAATTTAGTGCAGGTCGTGCAGCAGTGGTTTATTTTCCGCGAGGAAAAGGAAGATCACGGCGGCAGTAAGGCAAAGAAAGAAAAAAAGGGAAAATGAGGAGGCCGTCCTTATGGCGTTGAGTGTGGAAAAAACGGGTAAGACCGTTGATGAAGCGCGCCAGGCTGCGCTGGCGGAGCTGGGCGTTTCCGAAGAGCGGGCGTCCTTTGAAATTCTTGAGGAACCGTCGAAGGGATTTTTGGGACTGATCGGCGGTCATCTGGCCCGGGTGCGGGCAACGGCGCTGGCGTTGTCCCCTCTTGATAAAGGGGAAGATTTCCTGCACCGGATTTTTCAGTCGATGCAGCTTATAGTAGCGATCGAGCGGCGAGAAGAGGATGGCGCGATCATCCTGAATCTTAAAGGGGAAAACCTGGGCATTTTAATCGGCAAACACGGACAGACGCTGGACGCTTTACAATATTTGGCAAATCTTGCGGCGAACCAGGGATTGTCCGAGGAACGGCTGCGGATTATTCTCGATGTGGAACATTACCGCGACCGGCGCGAAGAAACGCTGAAAAATCTGGCGCGGCGGCTGGCGGAGAAAGTGCGCCGGACGGGCGGCCGGGTCGTGCTGGAACCGATGAACCGGCACGAGCGGAAGATCATTCATCTGGAGCTGCAGGAGAACGATCACGTCGTAACCTTTAGCGCCGGGGACGAACCTTTCCGCAAGGTAGTCATCGAATCGCGCCGCCGGCGGAGCGAACGAAACGGCGAGGACGCCGAGCGCGTTTAAACGGGGGAACGAGGAAAGGGCTGTCTCAGTTTCTTGAGGCGGCTCTTTTTTGTCTAAGGGGAAGTAGTAAATGGGGGAATCCTTATGCAGCAGGAAGAAACTATCAGCGCTGTCGCTACGCCTTTGGGCCTCGGGGGGATCGGTATTGTACGCCTCTCGGGAAAAGACGCGGTGCGCGTAGCCGACCTCCTGTTTCGGCCGCGACGGGGAGGAACTTTGGCCGCGCTTTCCTCTTTTCGGGCGGTGTACGGCGATATCGTCGCTGAGGACGGGACGGCGATCGACGAGGGAATCGCCCTTGTCATGCGCGCGCCGCGTTCCTATACGAAGGAGGATGTCGTCGAAATTCAGTGTCACGGCGGCAGCGTCATTCTGCGGCGGGTATTGGCGCTTACGTTGCGC
>CAJPUA010000099.1 GCA_905373705.1 uncultured Schwartzia sp.
ATTAAGCCCGGCAAAAAGATCGTGCGCGGCGTGCTGCTTTGCAATATGCAAGGAATTCCAGCCCATATGCGGGATTTTTTCCCCCAGCGCCGCGATGCGCCGCACCCTGCCGGAGATCCACCCCAACCCTGCGACGCCCGGCGACTCCTCGCTGCCGTCGAACAATATCTGCATCCCCACGCAGATCCCTAAAAGAGGACAGCCCTTCGCCACCCGATCCTTAAGGACGGGAAGGAGTCCGCTCGCCTGGAAATTCTTCATGCAGTCGCCGAAAGCGCCGACTCCGGGTAAAACGATACGTTCAGCCTTTTGCAGGACTTCTTCGTCCGCCGTCACCACGGCGTCCGCCCCCGTCGCTCGCAACGCCTTTTCCACGCTGAAAAGATTGCCCACCCCATAATCGACGATCGCGATCATTCTTCATCCCCCGCGTTCACAGCGTTCCCTTCGTCGAGAGAACCCCCTTAATATCCTCCCGTATCGCCACCGCTTCACGCAGGGCATGCCCCAATGCCTTAAATACAGCTTCCACCTTGTGATGCGAATTTTTACCATAGAGGACTTTGACGTGCAGAGTCAGACCGGCGTTAAAGGCGAAGGCGCGCAAAAATTCCTCCGTCAGTTCCGTGTCGTATCCGCCGATCATTGGCGCCATCACGCCGCCGTCGTAAACGAAAAACGGGCGGCCGCTGACGTCAATCGCGACGAACGCCAACGCTTCATCCATCGGCACATAGAAAGACGCGTAGCGGGCGATCCCCGCCTTATCTCCCAGCGCCGTCTTCACCGCCTGTCCCAGTACGATCCCAACGTCCTCGACGGAATGATGGCCGTCAACCTCGACATCACCCCGGCATGCTACCGTCAGATCGAACCGTCCGTGATGAGCGAACAGCGTCAGCATATGGTCAAAAAAACCGATTCCGGTATCGACTCGGCTCTCGCCGCTGCCGTTGAGCTTGATTGCCACTCGCACCGCCGTTTCCGCCGTTTTTCGTTCGATCTCCGCCTGCCGCATAGGATCACCTCCCCGCCATAAAATCGCTTATCGCCTGAAATATCCGATCGTTTTCTTCTCGCGTTCCCACCGACAGACGAAGCGCATTTTCCAATCGCACCGCATTGCCGAAGCTTCTGACGCCAATTCCCTGCGCGGCGAGCGCCTCATAAAGCTTTGCCGCCCGCGCGCTTTGGCAGAGCAAGAAATTCGCCGCCGACGGGAATACGTTAAGCCCCTCGAGGCCGCTCAATCGCTCAAACATTCGCTGCCGTTCCGCGATAATCATATCAATGCGCGGTCGATATTCGTCGCGCATTTGATAAACGATATCGGCCGTCACCGCCGACAGAACGTTTAAACTATATGGCATATAAGCTTTCTGCACCATGTCTATGACCGCTCTGTCCGCAAGCAAATAGCCGACGCGGCAGGCGGCGAGTCCGTAAGCTTTAGAAAAAGTGCGCGCCACCATGAGATTCGAATATTTTCCCAAAAGCACGCTCGCCGATTCCCCGGCAAACTCGATGTAGGCTTCGTCGATCAATAAAGCGCCGTCAATCTTCGCCGCGATATATCCGATTTCCTCCCGCGGAATATAATTTCCCGTCGGATTGTTCGGATTGCAGACGACGGCAAGAGCCGCGCGATTCTCCTGCACCGTCTTGATAAAGGCTTCGGCGTCAAGCCGATAATCGCCGGGCAGGGCGATCGGCACGCCTTCCGTTTCCGCCGCTTGAGCATATATCTCGTACATAGAAAAGGACGGCGCCGGATAGACGATTTTTTTGCCTTGCCCGCCAAAGGCGAAAAACAGCTTTTCGATGATTTCGCTCGAGCCGTTGCCCAGCCAGACATTTTCCTCGCTCAGGCCGTAGCTTTGCGCGATCTGTCGCCGTAAAAGCGTCGTTTCCTCGTTGGGATAACGATTGAACGCCACTCGAGAGAGACGGGCCATGACCCGTTCCTCAACAAGCGGCGGTAAATTGAGCGGCGATTCGTTAGCGTTGACCTTAATTTGCCAATCGCGTTCCGTAGTATCATACGTTGGCCGATCTGCCAATCCAGCGCGAAAATTCATCATATTTTTTCCGCCCTTCTTAAACGTATCGCGTTCGCGTGCGCCTCCAGCCCTTCTGTTTTCGCCAGCCGGATAATATCCTCCGCCACGTCGGCCAGTGCCGGCTGCGTATAGGAAATGAAGCTGGTGCGCTTCATGAAGGTCTCGACATTCAGCACCGAATAAAAGCGCGCCGTTCCGCCGGTCGGCAGGATATGATCCGGCCCCGCGAAATAATCGCCCAGAGGCTCCGGCGAATACGCGCCGAGAAATACCGCTCCGGCGTGGCGAATGTAAGGCAGCAGCTGAAACGGCTGCTCCGTTAAAAGCTCTAAATGCTCGGGTGCGGAAACGTTAGCGAAGTCAATCGCCTGCCGAATATCCTCCGCCACGATAATAAGGCCGTTCCGCTCCAACGACGCCCCGGCGATCGCCTTACGCGGCAAAAGCGCGAGCTGACGCTCTGCTTCCTGCGCCACCTTGGCGGCAAGGGCGGCGCTGTTCGTGATGACGATACTCGAGGCCAGGGGGTCATGCTCCGCCTGGCTCAGCATATCGGCCGCCGTATATACGGGATCGGCTTTCTCGTCGGCAACGATGAGGATCTCGCTCGGCCCCGCCAGCATATCGATATCGACGTGACCGTAAACCGCTTTTTTCGCCAGCGTAACAAAAATATTACCCGGACCGGTAATTTTATCCACCCGGGGGATTGTTTCCGTACCGAAGGCCAGCGCCGCAACAGCCTGCGCTCCGCCAATCTTATAAATCCGCCCGACGCCGATTGCCCGCGCCGCCAAAAGGACATACGGATTGAGCTTCCCGTCGCGCGGCGGGCACATCATGACGATTTCCCCCACCCCGGCTACCGCCGCCGGAACGGCGTTCATCACTACCGACGACGGATAGGCCGCCGTCCCGCCCGGTACATAAATCCCCACGCGATCAAGGGGCGTCACCGTCTGTCCGAGGATCGAGCCCTTTTCCCGGTTTGTCAGCCAAGAGCGCGGCTTTTGTTCCTCATGATAGCGGCGAACGTTGGCGATCGCTTTTGTGAGCGACGCCATAACCGCGGGATCAGCCGCCTCCTCGGCGGCGCGGAAATCTGCTTCTCCGGCCAGAAATTCTTCCGGCGTGAAATCAGTCCCGTCAAGGAGTTTCGTATACTTTATAACCGCGGCGTCGCCTTCTTCGCGCACTTCGGAAACGATCCTGTCAACGACTTGGCTCGCCGTCAGATCGGCGCCAAAAAGCTTCCGATTGCCTTCCCGAATTTTCGGACTAAGCTCCACCTCATCAAACGCCGCTTTTTTTAGAAGCGCTTCCACGCCTTTTATTCCCACATCGTTCACGTTAACAATTCTCATACGACTTGTCCTTTCCTCAGGATCGCCTGTAAATCTTCGATCAATTTATGAATCCGGGAAAATTTCAACCGAAAGCTCACGCGGTTCGCGATAAGACGCGCCGTCGTGTCCATGATGGGAGCGATCTCCTCCAAATCGTTTTCCCGCAGCGTCGTCCCCGTTTCCACAATATCGACAATGCTCTCCGCCAGACCAACGATCGGTCCCAGCTCGATGGATCCGTTAAGCTTAATGTATTCCATCTGCATTCCCTGCCGGTTAAAAAAGCTCTCTGCGATACGAGGAAATTTCGTCGCCACTCGAGTATGCGCGTAATCGGCGAGGCGCGGCCGCTTCTTATCCCGCGGGACGGCCATCATCAAACGGCAGCGCCCAAATTCCAGATCGAGCAGTTCATATACATCCTGCGCCGCTTCCTTCAGCACGTCCTTTCCGATAATGCCGATATCCGCGGCGCCATACTCCACATAAGTCGGAACATCCGCCGTCTTGGCGATGATAAACCTGACCTTATCCGCTTCGTTCGTAATGACCAGCTTGCGCGATTTTTCCTCCAGCCCTTCGGCGGATAATCCTGCCAGCGCCAGAAGCTCCGCCGCGGGTGAAAAGAGCTTCCCTTTTGGCAGGGCGACGGTCAGATATGGCTCCGTTTTTTCCTCCACGCTATCGCCTCATTTCTTTATCAAGCTAAAGCAGTAACATAGCGATATATTATCACCAGCAGCGTAAAAAGTAAAGGAAATAGTGTCTATTTTTTCCGGTAAAACACAGCCTCAATTAAGCGCGTCGGCGCGGCGCAGAAGAATCAGCTCTACCGGGTCGCTCTCCGCCGGAAGCGCATGATGGCGAAGGATAATCGCCGCTTCTCTCGCATACCCGACTCGCCGGAGTTTTTCAGCCCCTAATACCGGATGATGGAAATAAACGTACAATTTAGCAGATAAGATCCCACCCTCCGACGGATGATCGCCCCGGCGGCGCGCCCACTGCGGGAAAAAATAATCGAGGAGTACCGCCGCCGTTTTTCCCAGCGTTCCCAGCGTGCCCCTCGCCCGCCCTATATCATGAAGCAGCGCCGCGCGAATAAGGAGCCGCCGGTCGACGCGAGTTTTCGCCGCGTCGGCCGTATCATTCAATATCCGCTCCGCCGTATACGCCGTATGAAGCGCATGGAACTGATCCGGCTCCGCCATTTCCCAAAAAAGCTGCTGAAGTTCCGATTCCGGCAGCCACGTGCGAACATAGTGTCGATCCGCGGGGCCTACCCGGGCAAAAATCGCCCGGAAAAACTGCCTGATGCGCCGTTTCATGGTCTAATATAAAGCAGCACGCGATATCCTTTGCTCTGCTGGCTATGAGCCGCCGCCTTCTCATCCTGTGGCGAAGGCGCCAACTCGGTCACCTGCCCCTTCTTCCGCGCTTTCCGCGCCTCTCGTATAGCCGCCGCCTCCTGCCCGGGCGCATAAGCGACGTAAACATCTTTGCGAGACTCGGGCCGCGGCAGATTTTCTCGCTCCAGCGCTAAGAGAACGCGCTCTATCCCCAGCGCAAAGCCCGTTGCCGGACAGTCGCAGCCGAAATCGGACAGCATGCGATCGTAACGACCTCCGCCGCACAAAGGAAATCCCAGTCCTGGCGTATACGCTTCAAAAACCATGCCGGTATAATAACTGAGATCGCGAATGACGCCTAAATCAAATTGTACCGGCTCCGCCGCGTCATACACTTCCAAAAGCTGATAAATAGCCGTGAGATCGTCGATCGC
>CAJPUA010000100.1 GCA_905373705.1 uncultured Schwartzia sp.
GCTCGGCACTTACGCCGTGAGCCGCGAGGAACTCTTGGCGGCGCTGGCGCGGTAGGAGCCTTTTCAGGGAAAACCGCAGCGAGAACGATAAGAACAGAGAGGTGCGGTGGTTCGCGCACCGGGGGAGAGAAATATATGAGCAAAAGTGATATCGAAGAGAGGACGCCGGGGCGTACAGAGGCGAAGCTCCAGCGGGGGATGTTCTGGCTTCTCTGCCTTTTCGCCGCGGCCTCTGGCCTGTCGGTGGCGGTGATGAACGTGGCTATGGGGCTTTTGGTGCCGCTTGCGCTCTATCACCTGTGGCGAACGCCCCCCGATTGGCGCGGGATTTGGCACATCGCACCGGGTGTCTTCGGCTGGCTGGGGCTGTTCGTCCTGTCGGCGTTTCTTTCGGCGGTTACCGCGCCGGAACTCCAGAAAGGGATGTCGATGTTCGGCAATGATTATATCTATCGCATGCTTCCTGCCGGGATCGTCTTGTTCTGGGTGAAGGATAAGCGACAACTGAAGATTTTGGTGATCTGTATGGTGCTGTCGATTTCCCTGAACAATCTCTGGGGCATTGGCCAATGGTTGAGGACGCCTTTTGACGTGGGGATGCGCTTTCATGGCCCCATCAGTTTCATGGCACAAGGGGCGATGCTTTCCGCGTTGATTCCGCTTCTTTCCTTGGCGACCGTGCGTTATATGGGGGGGCGTTGGTATCCTGTTCTGCCTATTCTCTTGGCTGTGGCCGTCGTGGCATTGCTGCTCAATGGGGCGCGCGGGGCATGGTTGGCGACGTTTGCGACCATGATCGTAACCATGGCCTTGGCGGTACGGAATCGCAAGCGTTATCTTGCGGGACTTGCAGCCTCGTTACTCCTTTTGGGCGCGGTGTTCACGCAGTGTGTCCCCCTGCAAGCGCGGTTGGCCACTCTCGCGCAGCCGACGTATCAGTCCAATTCGGAAAGGCTGCTCATGTGGCGGAGCGCTTTTCAGATGTTTCAGGATCATCCGCTCTTGGGCGTAGGGCTGGGACATTATGAAAAAGCGTATCAAACCCAGTACATTCTGCCTGAAGCCAAAGAGCGCACACAGTGGCACGCGCATAATAATGTCATGCAGATGCTTGGGGAGCGGGGAGCCTTGGGGGCATTCACTTTCTGCGGCATGTGGCTGTATTTTATGTTTTTTTCTCTGCGCGGTTGGCGTCAAACGCAAGAGGATTCTTACTTAGCTTTTTTTACGATTGTTTTAGGCGTCATGCTGCAAGGGCTGACGGATTATAATTTATGGTCCGCGGTCGTGGCTAAAACGTATTGGTTTTCCCTGGCGATCGCTTTGCAATGGATCGCCCTGACGCGAAAGGAGCGAAGTGTATGATCATCGTAACCGGCGGGGCCGGCTTCATCGGCAGCAACCTCGTCAAGGAACTCAACCGGGAGGGGCGCGACGACATTCTCATCGTCGATGACCTCAAAGACGGGCAGAACTACAAGAACCTTCGGGGGCTGAAATTTTTCGATTATCGCTACAAGGACGATTTTCTCCAGAACATCGAGGACGATGATTTCGACGGCACCGACGTGGACGCGATCTTCCACGAAGGAGCCTGCTCCGATACCATGGAATATGACGTGAACTATATGATGAGCGTCAATTATGAGTATTCCAAGGCGATGCTCCATTACAGCCTCGAGCATCGGATCCCGTTCCTCTACGCTTCCTCCGCTTCGACTTACGGCTTGGGGGCGAATGGCTTTCGCGAGGGGGACGCGTGCGAGGATGCGCTCAATCCCTACGCCTTCTCCAAGTTGGCATTTGACCGCTATGTGCGCCAGATCCTCCCCGAGGCCCGCAGCCAAGTGGTGGGGCTGCGCTACTTCAATGTCTATGGCCCGCAGGAGCAGCACAAGGGGAAGATGGCCTCCATCTTCTATCAGCTCTACAATCAGATCAACGAGACCGGCGAAGCCCGTCTTTTCAGCGGGTACGGTGAATACGGCCCCGGCGAACAGCGGCGGGATTTCATTTATGTCAAAGACGTAGTGAAGGTCAATCTATGGTTCTGGAGGGAAAAGGGGCCCAGCGGGATCTATAACTGCGGCACCGGCGAAGCGCATACCTATAACGAGGCGGCGCAGGCGGTCATTGACGCCATGGGCAAGGGCGTCATCGAGTACCGGGCCTTCCCAGAGATTTTGAAGGGGAAATATCAGTCGTTTACCCAGTCGGATCAGCGGCTCCTCCTGGAGGCGGGATACGACGAGGGCTTTACGGAGATGAAAATGGCCGTGAAGGAATATTGTGATTTCTTAAAGGCGGGCGGTTACTTCGCCTATGGAGACTAAGGAGGAGGTCCGTCGCCCGGCAATCTTTTTCGACCGCGACGGGACACTGAACGTGGATACCGGCTATCTCTATCAGCCGGAAGCGTTTCGCTGGATCGAGGACGCGCCGGACGCCCTTCGCTGGGCGAACGACCATGGCTATCTCACCGTTGTCGTCACGAATCAGAGCGGCGTTGCCCGGGGATTTTATACGGAAGAGGATGTGGAGAAGCTACACCGCTGGATGAATGAGCGGCTGGGGGAGAGTGGCGCGCATATCGACGCTTTTTACTATTGCCCCCACCATCCTGAGGGAACTGTGGCAAAGTACCGAAAGAACTGCGACGGCCGCAAACCGGGGACAGCGCTGGTGGAAGAGGCCTGCCGGGCGCTTCACATCGACAAGAGCGCGTCCTTTTTCATCGGCGATGCCCAGCGGGATATGGAATGTGCCGCTCGGGCCGGCATTCGGGGCGTGCGGTATGAGGGGGGCAGCCTGTTGACGGCGCTTTTACACGGCATGGAGTGTGACGAACATGGCCGATGAGATTCATATCGTTTTCGCGGGGGATGATCGGTACGCCCAGCACGCCGCTGTGGCCATGGCTTCCGCCTTGCTCCGTACGGCGTCGCCGGAGCGTCTTCACTTTTTCGTCTTAGATGACGGAGTGACGGCCGAAAAAAGGGAAAAAATGGAAAAAACCGTGGCGGCACTGGGAGGAAACCGTCTGACCTTCCTCTCCATTGAAGGGAAGGCCTTTGACGATTTTTTCGTCAGCGCCCAGCTCAGCCGCACGGCTTACGTTCGCTTGGCGGCAGCTGAACTTTTGCCGGAGACGGTAGAGCGCGTTCTCTACCTTGACGGCGATCTGCTCTTTTTTGATGACGCGGCGGGTCTTTGGGGAATGGACATGGGAGGGCAGCCCGTCGCGGCCGTCCCCGATTGCGGCATCATGACCTCTGCCCGACGCAGGCGGGAGAAGGCGGCGTGTATCGGCCTATCCGCCGGTGCGCCGTATTTTAATTCCGGCGTCCTTCTGTTAGACCTTGGCGCGTGGCGGCGGGGGGATTACACGCGGCATCTCTTGACCTTGGCGAAAGGAAAAGACTACCCTCACCACGATCAGGACGTGCTGAACGATTTTTTCCGGGATAACTGGCAGCCGCTGCCCCTGCGTTGGAACGTGATTCCTCCCGTCTGGTTCATGTTTTTGAAAGTGGCGGTCTCCCCGTGGCGTTACGAAGCCGCCGCCGCTCGGGAGAACCCGGGCATCCTGCACTACGCGGGCAGCTATAAGCCGTGGGAGTATTCCCGTCACCCGGCTTTTAACGGCGCTTATTACGATATCTTGGAAAAGACGGCCTTCGCCGACGCGCCGATGCCGCAGTTTGACACGCGCAAAAAGAACCGCTCCATCGGGCGTCAGCTCCTCCGCCTTCGCATCGGCAGGTTTTGGAGCGCCGTCTGGGGCGGCGGGCATTGAGGAGAGAGACATGGACAGCGCCATCGCGTTAGGGAAAAGAATATACGATGTCCGCAAAGGACGGGAGGCGCGCCGCTGCGTAATCTTTATCCTGCGGTACTGGCTGAACCGCGGCCGGATGCGAAAATTGGATGCCTATTTTCACACGACGCCGCTTCTCGCCGCCGTCGCGGCATCCTATCCTTTCGTCTACGAACAGCCAACCCGGGCCTTTTTCTATCATCGATCAACCTTCGATGAGCGCATCCAGCTGGTGGAAGAACACATGACCTTTCTGGTGTGGCGATTCTTGCCGGAGGTGGTGGCGGGCATTTATCAGGGGAAACGATATGTTTTGTGGGAGAGCACTTTAGAGGAGAAACCGCTTCGCCTCGTGCTTTCCTTTGATCCGGGGCAGAGGAAAGAAGGCCTTCTGTCGGTGGTTCTGCACTGGGATGATGCCGCCCTCTACCAGATGATCTTTTGGATCGCCAAGGATGGGGCGGGGGCGTGGACTTTATGGATTGGGGCTATGCAGGGGCCGAACCTTGGCGACGCGAAGGACGTGATCAAAAGGCTTACGAAATCTTGTCACGGCTTTCGGACGAAAAACCTCATCCTCTACGCCACCCAAGCGGTGGCCCGCGCTATGGGAATCACCCGCATTTTGGCGGTGACGAACGAGGGCTACTACGCCAACAACCATGTTCGACTTGATCGCAAACTCAAGACGAACTTTAGCGATTTCTGGCGGGAAGCCGGGGGATGGGAGACGTCGGATCCGCGCTTTGACGAATTGCCCTTGACGGAAGAGCGCAAGACGATGGAGGAAGTCCCCACGCGAAAGCGCGCCGTTTACCGGCGGCGCTTTACGCTGATGGACGAGATAGACGCCGCCATAGCGGCGGGAATGAAGCGGATCATGGCGGATGACGGCGCGGAGGCGGGGGCGCGGCCTTAGACGTGAGAGGCCATTTTGCACGGCGGAGTGCGGTGTGTTTTGGCGCGCTGACAGGAAGGAAGATGAGATGTTTTCCTTATATTTTGCCGGGATGCAGCAGGACGTGAAGCTGGCGGTGCTGCCGCCGCTCCTCTGCGCGGTTTTTCGGGCGATTTTTATTTATGTTTACGGGCCGCCTTCCAGCCGGGATGGACGACGGCTTTATCATTGCTTTCGGTACGGCTTTTGGTGGGGGATGGATTGGAACGCTTATGTCTATCTGTTCTCTCTGGCGCTGGTCACGCTGCCGGGGGCGTTTTTGCCAGGGTATTTCGCCGTGGGGGACACGGTGCGCCTCGTAGGCGTGACGGCGTACGCGGCGGTTCTCTATGCGGCGTTCGCAGGGCGGATGATTTTTTATTATCACTTTCACGATATTTACAATCGCACCCTCTGGCTGGGCAAGCACGCG
>CAJPUA010000101.1 GCA_905373705.1 uncultured Schwartzia sp.
AGCTCTGGGGCAATCCCCAATACGACTGGGATGCGATGCGAAAGACGGGATTTGCGTGGTGGATCGAGCGTTTCCGGCATCTTTTGCGGCTCGTCGACATCGTGCGACTCGATCATTTTCGAGGGCTGGAAGCGTACTGGGAAATTGACGGCGGAGAAAAGACGGCGGCGGTCGGGAAATGGGTGAAAGGGCCGGGCGAGAAATTTTTTACAGCGCTTCGCGCGGCGCTCGGCGATCTTCCCTTGGTAGCGGAAGATCTCGGCGCGCTCACGCCCGAGGTGGAAGCGCTTCGCACGGCGTGCGGCTTTCCGGGGATGAAGGTGTTGGAGTTTGAGCTGCTTGCTAACGGGACGCCGCGCGTTGGAAGCGCGCTTCCCGAAGATTGTTTTGCTTATACCGGAACGCATGATAATAACACAGTCGTCGGCTGGTACGAAAAAGATCTTACGCCATGCGAACGACGAAAATTATCAGCATATTGCGGTTTTACCCGGGAAGCGCCGCCGCTGGCGATCGCGGCGCGGCTTGTCGATCTGACGTACGCGTCGAAGGCGCGGCTGGCCATAACGCCACTGCAGGATGTTTTGGGGTTGGGCGAAGAAGCGCGGATGAACCGTCCGGGGACGGTTGGCGGCGGAAATTGGTCGTGGCGAATGCCGCCGAACGCGTTGACGCCGCAGCTCAGGAAACGGCTTAAAGCGTTGTGCGAACGGTATCAGCGGTAGCGGTTAAAGAGGCACAAAAAGGGGGAAAGGCGTTTTGCATTTTTCCCCCTTTTTGTGCTATGCTATAAAACAGAAATAATTTTTGGAAACGGCGCTTTTTCGCTTAGCGCATGAGAGCGAAGCGGAGGGGGCAACGGTTCTTTCGAGGAGTGAAGGAAATGACGGATTCGCATACTTATGTGGTAAAAAAAACGTGCCCAATCTGCGGGGAGATGAGCCGGGTGATCAAGGTGAAGTCACGGCTGATCGTAGAAAAAACGGACTGGGATTTCTGCACCCATTATCGGGATTTCGACCCGTATTACTATACAATCTGGGTCTGCGAACATTGCGGCTACGCGGCGGATGAGAATACTTTTCTGTCGTATATACCCGAGAAACATAAGAGTAAGATCGGTGAGTTCCTGGTGCAGCATAAGGTGGGGTTCAAATTCCAGCCGGAACGGGGCTTGCCCGAGGCGGTGGCAGCGTATAAGCTGGCTATTTACTATGCGGAAATGATTGAAGAATCACTGGCGCATCGGGCGGGACTTTATCTGAAACTGGCATGGGTTTATCGTACCGGGGGAAAGGACGACGAGGAGAAGGCGATGGAGCGCCCCTACCTGAAAAAAGCGGCCGAGCTGTATACGGAGTCGGTCATGCGGGAACGGTATCCGATCGGGCCGATGACAGATTCGATGGCGCTTTATATTTCCGGCGCCTGCTATTATCTGATGGGTGATCTTGAGCAGGCGACGCAGACGCTGAGCCGCCTTATCAGCGATTTGGATCTGCGTGATGTGGACCCGAAACTTTATGACCGGGTGCGGGATCTCTGGCAGGATATTCGCGAGGCCCGGAAATGAGCCGGCATTTTCTGCGGCGGCTGACAGCGGTTTTGGTGGGACTGTGCCTGCTTTGGGCCGCGCCGCTGGCCGTGGCGAAAAAGCCGGATCCGCACCCGGAAAGACCGCGGCTGCTTTTCGTTCCCCACGATAACCGCCCCATCTCCGACGAGCAGACGGCGGATACTCTGCGCATGATGGAATGGGACATCGCTGTGCCGCCCGACGATATTTTGGGTGGGCGCGGTATTCTGGGCGATCCCGAAGCGGTCTGGCAGTGGCTGGAAAAGGAAGCGCCGGCGGCGCAGATCGCGGTGGTATCTTCCGACACGCTTCTTTACGGCAGCCTGGTAGGATCGCGAAAGCATGATTATTCTTTGGCAGAAATTGAGAAGCGGCTGCATCGATTTCAGGAATTTAAGCGCCGGCATCCAAGCCTGCAGTTGTATGTATTCGGCTCCATCATGCGGACGCCGCGCTCGGCGGAAGCGTCGGGCGGCGAGGAGCCGGGCTATTACGCGAGCTATGGCAGCGATATTTTTCGCTATACGGCGCTGAGCGATAAAAAAGAGACGGAAGGGCTGACGCGTCGGGAAAAGAAAGAATACGAATTTTTGCAAAAGCTTATTCCGCAGGCGGCGCTCGACGATTGGATGGTGCGCCGGGATAAGAATTTTAAGGCGAGTCAGCGACTTATCGAGCTGGCGCGGGAGGGACTGTTTTCTTATCTGGCGCTGGGACGCGACGATAACGCTCCCTATTCGCAGACGCATATGGAGAGCCGCAAGCTTCAGGAAGTCGGTCAGGATCTTGGCCCCGCGCGGTTTCAAGCGATGGCGGGGATCGATGAGTTCGGGCTGATGATGCTGACGCGGGCGGTTAATGACTGGACGCGGACGGTGCCGTTCGTCTATGTGAAGTATAACTGGGGCCGCGGCGGCGACACGGTTCCGACGTATTCCGACGAAAAGATTTCCGATACTGTTAAAGCGCATATCACGGCGACCGGCGCTCTTTTGGTAGCGTCGCCGAAAAACGCGGATTTTGTTCTTTGCGTCAATACGAATCCCAACGGAAAAACATACGAAGCGAATGATCGCGCGAACGACGGCAAGCCGCGCGAGGGAACGAAATATTTTGTCAATCTCGTGGCGGAGAGCGTCGACGCGGGGCCGACCTGCGTGGCGGACATCGCCTATGCCAACGGTGCGGATAACGCGCTGATGGAGGCGCTGAAAGGGCGCGATCTGTTGTTTAAGCTGCGAGCGTATTCCGGCTGGAATACTGCGACGAACAGCACCGGCTTCGTCCTTTGCCAGGGGATGCTGTCGGCCAAAATGGAGCCGGATGCCTATGATCAGCTGCTCCTGCGCCGCTATCTGGACGACTGGGCGTATCAGGCGAACGTTCGCGGCGTCGTGGCACGCCAGCTGGGATGGCTCCGGGCGAGCGGCACATATTCGTCGCTGAATGAACGTCGGGAAGCGGCGGAGCAGCGGACGACGCGGCTGATGCAGCGCTTCTGCGAGGATAATCTGCCGCCCTTTGGCGATCTGCCGTACCTTACCGTGACTTTTCCGTGGAATCGGATGTTCGAGGCGCGATTCAGCTTTCCGCGTCCCTTTGACTATCAGGAATATAAAGCGCGGCGCGCCGCGCTGTGAAATGTAAAAAAGCCAAAAGCTCCGCCGGAATTTCCGGTGGAGCTTTTTTGGCTTTGATCGCTTTTTATCAGCACGTTGTGCGAAGCGCGGCTTATAGCAGCGCCGTAATCGCTGCTGTTAAGCCGAAGATGACCCCGGGCAGATTAGCCGCGGATAAGGGATAATCCCGCTTTTCCTTTAACAGGCCGTAGGCCGTCCATATTGTGCAGTTCACCGCCGCGGCCAGCGGCTGAATGAACGGCGTCTTGGTTCCGCTCAAATTGCCCATAATCTGGGGGATATAGGATACATACATGATCACGGAGAGGGTCGTGCCGATCCAGCCTAAAATTTTCAGATTCTTTTCGCTCATTTTCTTTTCCCGTTACATGCTGGAGGAAACGGTATAAACATGCGTATCGCCGGCGTGGAGGAGCTGCGCCGCTTCCGATGAGATACCGTCGTCGGTAAACACGGAGTCGACGTTTTGGAAGGGGAAAAGGGAGACGACTCCGGTCTGGGTGAATTTTACGGACTCCGTCAGAATGAGCACGCGCTTGGCCTTCTCCGCCATGACGCGGATCGTTTCGGCGCGCATGAGGTTGTTGCTCATGAAACCGCTGGCGTTAAAGCCGTCGGTACCGACAAAAAGTTTATCGACGAAAAAATCATCGACGCATTTTTTTACCATCGGTCCCACCATGACCTGCGATTCGTTTTGGTATTCGCCGCCGAGCAGGATAATATGAGCGCCGGGGGATTTGCGAACGAAAGAGGCGATAAAAGCCGAGTTCGTGATGATGGTCACGTCGCGGCGATTGGTCGCTAATTCTTCAGCAAGAAGCGTACAGCAGGAACCAGACTCGATCATAATGGTTTCACCGTTATGGACGGTGTCAGCGGCGCGGAGCGCAATACGGTGTTTCGTCTCGTAATTGAAGGAGAGATGATTGGCAATGTCATCGCTTTGTGCCATTGCGGCATAGCCATGCTCGCGCCTCAGCAGTCCCATGTGTTCCAGGGTACTGAGATCTTTTCGGATCGTGACTTCGGAAACGTCGAGAGCCTGTGCCAGTTGCGTGACAGCGACTCGTTTCCTTTCGTTGACGATATTCAGAAGTTTCGTATGGCGAATATGCAAAGCGATCATCTCCCAATAAGAAGAATTTTCTTTCATAAGAAAAGTATAACATAATTTACACGGCGGAAAAAGAGGAAAATTGCAGAAAATAATGGAGAATTAGTCTTATGATTTTCTGAAAGAGAACTCGTCGTAACAGGGAAAAGAAAAGAAGAAAAGAACTTTTGGCGATAAAATAATATAAGAGATAAGGAAATATGAAGAAAAGATCAAGGAATAAAAAAGAAAAGCGGATACGGAAGTAAAATGCTCCCTTACCCGCTTTTCGTCGGATAAAATTTTGTCAGGCGTTGTCGATTCGAAATCGCTTCATGAAATCGGCGAGCTTCTGAACGCCTTCGTACGGCATGGCGTTGTAGATGGAAGCACGCATACCTCCTACGGAGCGATGACCTTTGACGCCATAAAGCTCTTCTTTTTTCGCCTCATCGACAAATTTCTTTTCTAGTTCTTCGGTCGGAAGACGGAAGGTGACGTTCATAAAGGAGCGGCTGTCCTTAGCGGCGTGCCCACGGTAAAAGCCTTCCGAGTTATCGATTGTATCGTAAAGCAAAGCGGCCTTTTTCGCGTTGCGCTCCGCCATCGCCGCGAGTCCGCCCTGCGCCTTGATCCAGGCGACGGTCTTGCCGACCATGTAGATGCAGAAAGCGGGCGGCGTGTTGTAGAGAGAGTTTTTGTCGAGATGGATGGCGTAGCGAAGCATCGTGGGGATATTTTTCGGGCTTTTCGCGAGAAGCTCCCGGCGGGCGACGACGATAGTGACCCCGGCGGGGCCGAGATTTTTCTGCGCGCCGGCGAATCCATTCTCGAAATCAGCCACCGCG
>CAJPUA010000102.1 GCA_905373705.1 uncultured Schwartzia sp.
GAGTAAATCGGAGTCGGAAATTATGATTTTCCTGACGGCGCATATCTTGGACGACACGGACGGGGCAGATAAAACGATAGGTCCTGACGTATCGCTTGGGGATACGGAAACGGCGCAGGAAAAGGCAGCAGGAAAAGCGCCGTGATTTTACGGCTGAAAATATACAGGAAAAAGGAAATAGCCGAGATAAAAGTGGACAGTATTTTAGGGGAAAGGACAGGGATAAAGGATGGCGATTAAGATTCTGATTGCAGATGACCACGCTCTCTTGCGGCAGGGAATTAAGCGGGTGCTGAATTTTGAGGAGGATCTTGAAGTGATCGGCGAAGCCGGGGACGGGCAGGAAGCTTTGGCGCGGGCGCTGGTTTTGCAGCCCGATATTCTCCTCTTGGATCTTAACATGCCGAACCTTTCCGGGCTGGAGGTCACGCGCCAGCTCCAGGCGGCGCGTTCGCGCACCCGGATCATCGCCCTGACGATTCACGACAGCGATAAATATGTCCTGGAAATGCTCCGGAACGGCGCGCTCGGTTATCTTCTAAAGGACGTTGAGCCGGCGATGCTCATCAAGGCGATTCATGTAGTCGCTTCCGGCGACGCGTTCGTCTATCCCAAGCTGGCGGAGCGTATTTTCGGCGGACTTATCGAGGGCGAGGACGTGAACGCTAAGGCGCGGGAAATGTGGCGCGAAGGTCGGGCGGAGAGGCTTACGCCGCGCGAGATGGACGTTCTTTCCTGTATTGCCAAGGGCTTTTCTAATCAGGATATCGCGCAGGCGCTGTTCGTGAGCGAAAAGACGGTCAAAAACCACCTGACGAATATTTTCCGCAAGCTTAATGTTAACGACCGGACGCAGGCACTCATTTACGTCCTCAAGCACAAAATTATGACGCTGGAATAATCAGGATAAAACGTTATCCAATGCCCCCGGAAAGTCAGGCGCGCCTTGACACTCCGGGGGCATTGATGTAGTATCAATAGAGGGGAAGATATTCATTTTTCCTTACTGTGCGGCGAAAACCTTCGAGGAGGATATACATGACAGGAACCTTTTTTGGCATCGGCGTCGGCCCGGGCGATCCCGAGCTGTTGACGATGAAAGCGGTAAATGCGATTCGGCAGGTCGATATTCTCATCGCGCCTAAGACGGAAAAGAAGGACGGCAGCGTGGCGCTCAATATCGCTCGTCCGTATCTCAAGGAGGAGGTGCGGGTCGTCTATCAGGTCTTTCCCATGGTCAAAGCGTTTGAAAAGGATCCTGCCGCGTGGGAGGCGAATAAGCGCGAGATTCTTGCTTTTCTCAAGGAAGGCAAAAACGTCGGGTTTCTCACGCTGGGCGACGCGATGTTTTTCAGCACGTACATTTATATATTTCGGTTGCTGGAAAAAGAGGGCGTCCCCATTGAGACGATCCCCGGGATTCCGGCGTTTATCGCCATAGGAAGCCATCTGGGCTGGCCGATCGTCGAGGGCAACGACATTTTGAGTATTATTCCCGCTACGGCGGACAAGGAAAAAATTTGTCGGATAACGGCAGCCTCGGATAACGTAGTTTTTATGAAGGTGTACAAAAATTTTCCCGAGATCGCCGAGCTTCTGCAAAAGGAAGGCATGGCGAAAAACTCGGTGATGGTCAGCCGCTGCGGCTTGCCGGATGAGGAACGCATCGATGACATTGAGGCGCGCAAAAGGCGCCCGGTCAATTATCTGTCAACGATTTTGGCACGAAGGACGGGAGAAAAATGAGCGAACAGTTTTATCCGGTCAATATGAAACTCAGCGGCCGCCGCTGCGCTGTCGTGGGCGGCGGGCATATCGCTCTGCGCCGGGCGAAAGCGCTTCGCGCGGCAGGGGCTGCGGTGACGGTGATCGCGCCGAAGGCCATGCCGGAAATCGTCGATCTGTCGCGTGAAGGGGAGATTAAATGGATCGCCGAACCCTTCACCGCGTCACAGATCGTGGGGATGTTTCTCGTCGTCTGCGCGACGGACGATGAGGCTGTGAACCGCGCCGCCGCATGGGCGGCGAAAGCGGCCGGAGCGTTGGTGAACATGGCCGCGCCGCCAACCACTTTGAGTGATTTTACGGTGCCGGCCCAGGCGGGACACGGGCAGCTCCTCCTTACGGTTTCTACTGGCGGAAGTGTTCCGGAGCTTTCCCGCGTTCTCTGCCGCGAGCTGGCAGATAATTTTGTCGCGGTGTACGGGACGTGGCTCGATCGGCTGGCGCCGCTTCGGCAGGAAGCGCAGAAGAAGTTTTCCCATAGTGAGGTACGGGAGATTTTCTGGCGGTCGGCGCTTGACGACGAGGTCATGGCTCTGGTCAGGGAGCAAAAGTATGATGAAGCGGAGGCGCGGGTGCGAGATGCAATTAGCCGTTTTAGGCCTGAATCATAAGACCGCTCCGGTAGAAGTACGCGAACGGTTCACGCTTTCCAAGGAAAAGGTGCGCCGCGGACTTCAGCATTTGCGTGAATATGATCCTGTCCACGAAGCGGTTGTCGTCTCAACCTGTAATCGCAGCGAGGTTTACGCCGTCGTAGGGGAAGAGGCGACGGGGGGAGACGCGCTTTACCGTTTCTGGTCGGACATGACCGGCAGCCGGGAGAAAATCGACGAATACATGTATACGTTTACCGACGAGGCATGTATCCGGCATCTGTTCCGGGTAGCATCGAGCCTCGATTCGCTGGTCATCGGCGAAGGACAGATCTTGAGCCAGGTGAAGGACGCCTATGCTTTGGCGCATGCCGCCGGGGCGACGAGTACGGTGTTAAATACTTTGTTCCATCGGGCGATTACGACGGGGAAACGGGTGCGCACGGAGACGCGGATCGCGTTCAATGCGGTATCCGTGAGCTATGCAGCGGTCGAGCTGGCGCGGGATATTTTCGGGACATTGGAGGCGTCGAGCGCGCTGATCTTCGGCGCGGGGAAAATGGCCGAGCTGACGGCAGAGAATCTTTTGGGGCGCGGCGTGAAAAAGATTTACGTTGCCAACCATCATCGGGAAAAGGCGGAGGAGATGGCGGCGCAGTTCGGCGGCGAGGCGGTGGATTTCGATTCGGGACTGGAAGCGGCGCCGGACGTCGATATCGTGGTGACATCCACGGGAGCGCCGCATTACGTTATCCATCCGTGGGAAACGCAGCGGGCGATGCGCGAGCGCGGCGGACGCCCGCTGGTTTTTATTGATATCGCCGTGCCGCGCGACGTCGATCCCGACGTGTCGGATATTCAAGGCGTTACCGTTTACAATATTGACGACCTGGAAGAGGTCGTCGATGAGCATAAGCAGGAGCGGCAGAAGGAAGCCCATCAGGCGGAGGCGATCATCGAGGAAGAGATCGCGGCGATTCGCGAGAAGCTCCAGTATCTCTCCTTTCAGCCGCTTATGGCGCGTCTCTCCAACCGCGCCGACAAGATCCGGCGGCGCGAGCTGCGGCGGGCGCTGGGGAAGCTCCCCCGGCTCGACGCGGCGGAGCAGAAGGTAATGGAGCATATGTCGCGGATGATCGTCCGCAAGCTGCTGCGCTTTCCTATGATGGAGATCAATGCGGCGGCAGGGACGGAGCGGGAGCAGTTCTATATCGACGCGATGAACAGCCTGTTCAAGCTGGATTTTATCGGGGAGGCGGAAACGGCGGATGGCGAAAACGATCATCATCGGTACGCGCAGCAGTAAACTGGCGCTCTGGCAGGCCGATTATATCGCCCACCGCCTGCGTGAAAAGCACCCTTCCCTTATCGTCGAGGAGAAGCGGATGATGACGCAGGGCGACCGTATTCTTGACGCACCGTTGGCGAAGATCGGCGGCAAGGGATTGTTTACGAAGGAATTGGAAACGGCGATGCTGGCGGGAGAAATCGATATCGCCGTCCACAGCCTGAAGGATATGCCCACCGAGGTGCCGGAGGGGCTGGTTATTACGGCGATCACCGAGCGCTATGATCCCGGCGACGCGGTCATCAGCCCTCGCTATCAGACGCTTGCGGCACTGCCGCCGGGAGCGAAGGTCGGCACGTCGAGCCTGCGCCGCCGGGCGCAGCTTTTGGCGGCGCGGCCGGATCTCACGCTTTTCGATCTCCGGGGCAATGTCAATACGCGTCTTGAGAAGCTCGACGCCGGGGAATACGACGCGATTATTCTCGCGGCGGCGGGGCTGAAGCGCCTGGGCTTCGGGGATCGGATCACCGAGGTTTTGCCGCGCGCGCTATGTCTGCCCGCTGTTGGGCAGGGCGCGCTGGCCATCGAAGCTCGCCGGGACGATCACGAAGTGCGAAAATTGGTCGATTTCCTGCGGGATGAAGCGATGACGGACTGCGCGGCGGCGGAGCGCGCCTTCTTGGAGACGGTGGAGGGCGGCTGTCAGGTGCCGGTGGGCGTATATGCTGCGGTGGACGGCGATCAGCTCAGCGTGGAAGCAGTCATCGCTTCCCTCGACGGGCGGCAAAGATTTCGCGATACGCGCACCGGGCCGCGTCAAGAGGCGAGAAAGCTGGGGCGAGAGCTGGCGAATGTTTTGCTGGACGCGGGCGGCATAGAGATCCTGCACGGGATCGGGCTGCTGCTTGATCGGCACTGATGCGCGTCATGGGGAAAGCTGCCGGGACGGCTTACGAAGAGGAGGAAAATCATGCCAGGCATGGTATATTTGGTAGGGGCGGGGCCGGGAGATTACCAGCTCCTTACGCTTAAAGCGGCGGAATGTCTGGAAAAGGCGGATGTCGTCGTCTATGATCATTTGGCGGACGAGCGTATTTTGCGCTGGGCGCCACGGGAAGCAGAATTTATCTACGTTGGTAAGATGTCGGCCAGGCATACGATGAAGCAGGAGGACATCAGCCGCCTTCTCGTCGCTAAGGCGCAGGAAAATAAATGCGTTGTGCGCTTAAAGGGCGGCGATCCTTTCGTCTTTGGGCGCGGCGGCGAGGAAGCGCTCCTCCTCGCCGAAAACGGGGTTCCCTTTGAGATCGTGCCAGGCGTTACCTCGGCTATCGCGGTCCCGGCCTACGCGGGGATTCCGGTAACGCACCGCAAAAAAGCGGCGTCTTTTGCCGTTGTAACCGGGCATGAGGACCCGACGAAGGGCGAATCATCCATTCGCTGGGATAAGCTGGCAA
>CAJPUA010000103.1 GCA_905373705.1 uncultured Schwartzia sp.
AGCGTTCCCGGAGCCGCTCGTATTCCGTGACGGCGTTGATATTAACTGCGCCCAGCGCTTCAATATCCGCCTTGAGCGCCTGCATACGCCCGTATAGCTCTTTATCGGAAACGGAAAGCTCCTCGGTTGCGGCTTCGTCCGGGGTCAGTTGAAATTCCTCGCGCAAAACCGTAACGCACTGTTCTGTGGCAAATTGCAGCTTTGACTGCTCAAGTTCCAGCTGATGGAGCTTTTCCTGCCATTTCCCCAGCTGCTTTCGGGCGACGCGGACGGCTTCTTCATTTTCCTGTTCATTGGCGAGCTTCTCCATTTTTGCGGTGTATAGAGCTTGATATGATTTATCCAAAAGAGCGTATTCCCGCTCTTTTTCTTTACCTGCCGCCCGAAGACGAGTCATCTGTTCCACGCCTTCATCAAGGCCGCTGCGCAGTTCCTCCGTCTCTTTCCGGTTCTTTGCGACCGCTTCCTCCAGTCGCGAGATCTCCTTTTCTTTGAGTAAAACGAGCTGACGGCTATGCCGCGCTTCCTGTTCCAGCGCGGCCGCTTCCATTTCCAGCTTCGTCAGCCACTTGCGAAAATCCTCCGCGTCCTGCTCCATGTCATCTAACTGCTCCTGCGTCTCAGTCAGCGTGCGCTGAGTCTCCGCCGCTTTCAAGCGAACCGTCTGCAATGCCTGGATCGTCTCTCCCCGACGCTGCTGTGCCTGCGCGAAGCTGTCCGCCCGCTTTTTCGCCAGCTCTTTCATCGCTTCCAGCCGCAAACCGTCCTCATTGACTTTCGCCGCTGATTTTTCCCGGGCGACACGAACCTCGGCGGCGTGAACCCGCACCTCTTCCAAGCGTTTTTTCGCCGCTTCGCTCCGTTCTTCGTTCGCCGCCGCCTCCTTGACCGCCGCCTCATAGCTCTTTTGTTCCTCCTCCAGCTCCTGTTTCAGCTGAAGAAGCGATTTTTTCAAGCTTTCGATCTCGCCGCTCCGGTTTAAAAACCCAGCTTCCTTGTTTTGCAGGCTGCCGCCGGTGATCGAGCCGCCGGGACTCAACAGCTCGCCCTCCCGCGTCACGATGCGCAGCCGATAATTATACTGTTTCACGACCCGCAGGGCATGATCCATCGTATCGACAAGCAACGTTCTCGACAGAAGAAAATCAGCGACGCGGCGATATTTGTCCGCCGTCGCGACCACTTCGCTGGCATAGCCGATGACGCCCGGCATCTTTTTTACCGCCGCCTCCGGCAAAGTGCGGACGGTAAGCGAATCCAACGGCAGGAAGGTCGCCCGCCCGGTTCGCGTCCGTTTCAAATAGGCGATTCCCTGCTTCGCGGTTTCCGTGTCTTCAGTGACGATATTCTGCTGGCTGGCGCCCAGCGCGACCTCAATCGCCGTCAGATATTCCTCCGGTATATTGAGAAGCTCCGCCACCGCGCCGCAGACGCCGCGCCGCCACGCCTCTTTCGCTAAAAGTACCGCTTTGACCGCCCGGCCAAATCCTTCATAGGCTTCCTGCATTTGCTGCAAAACGCCCAGCTTCGCTTGCGCCTGCTCAATATATTGCTGCGCTGTGCGAATCGTCTGCTGCCGGGGACGAAGCGACGTCGAAAGCGCTTGCCGCCGTTTTTCCGCCGCCTCTCTCTCTGCCGATAGCTCGGCAGCTTCCTTCTCCCATTCGGACATTTGACGTTCCAGCGCCTTTAATTCTCCGCGCTCTTCAGTCAGGCTTTTTTCTAACGCGGCCGCATCCCTGCCGTAGCGCTCCTGGTCAGCGTTTCCCGTTTCCAGATCGTGTTCGATGAGCTTTAATTCATTCTCCTTTGTTAAAGCCTCCCGCTGCAGGCGCTCCCGCTCTCCGGCAATGGTTTGCAGCGCGTCTTTTTGCTCTCTGACTTGCCGTGCCAACGCCGCGGCTTTTTCTTTTTCCGCCGTCACCTTCTCCGCCGCCGCCGTGGTGTTTTCCTGCCGCTCTTTCTCCGCCGCCAGCAGCGCCTGCCGTTCTTTTTCCGCCGTCACCTTCTCCGCCGCCGCCGTGGTGTTTTCCTGCCGCTCTTTTTCCGCCGCCAGTAGCGTTTGCCGTTCTTTTTCCGCCGCCGCGCTTTCCTCTTGCAGCTTAGACAGTTGTTCCTTGAGCCGCCGTTGATTCGCGTCTCCTTGCTGGCGGCGCTCTTCCAGTACCCGAAGCTCGCTTTCCGCCGCTTCGTGCGCCTCGTGTACGCGGTTTTTCTCCGCGCTCTTTTCCTGCAGCTTCTTCTCGAGTTCTAACGCCTCTTTCGCCAGCGTTTCTTTCCGGACTTCAAGCGACTGTACAGACGCCTGCGCGGCGACCTCTTCCGCCTGACAGGCGTCAATCTTCTCCCGTCCCAAACGCTCCGCCGCCCGCGACTTTTCTTGCTGGCGGTAAAGCTCCGTTATCCGGCACTGACGAAATTCTCCCTGCCACGCTTGATACTGCCGTGTCCGCTCTGCTTCTTTGGCCAACGGCTCCAGCTGCGTCCGGATCTCCTGCTGAATATCCGCTACCCGCGTCAGGTTCTGCTCTGCCGCTTCCAATTTGCGTACCGATTCCCGTTTACGATCGCGGTACCGGGTAATCCCTGCTGTTTCTTCAAAAAACAGCCGCCGTTCCTCCGGCCGGCTGTTTAGTATTTCGTCGATCTTGTTCTGGCTGATGACCGACAAGCCGTCGTGTCCCAGCCCAGTATCCGCGATCAGCGCGTAAATATCCTTCAAGCGGCAGCGCGTTTTATTGATGTAAAACTCGCTTTCCCCCGAGCGAAAAAGCCGACGAGTCACGGCCACTTCGGCAAAATCGACCGGCAGATCGCCCTCATTCAAAAGTGTTAGCGAGACCTCCGCCACGCCCAAGGCGCGGCGCGATACACTGCCGGTAAAAATAATATCTTCCGCTTTCGTTCCCCGCAGACTGCGCACATTCTGTTCGCCCAACACCCAGCGTATCGCGTCCGTAATATTGCTTTTTCCACTGCCGTTCGGCCCCACGACCGCCGTCACGCCCCGATCGAACTCTATCTCGATCCGATCCGCGAAGGATTTGAAGCCATACGCTTCCAAGCGCTTTAACTGCAAACTGTTCACCAACCTGTTTTTACGTTCTCCCTCAATTATAAAGAAACCGACGGCAAAAGGCAAAACAATGCCTGATACCTGGGACGCCGCCGTTATTTTTTCTTATGTTTCTTTAACAGGAGCGTCGTCAGGAATTTTTCAACCGCCTGATAATCGCCGGTTTCCAATCCGCACATATCTGTCCGATCCGCCGTGCCTCCGGCGGCGATCCCATCATAATTCAATTCAATGAACCGCAGTAAACGGCGTTTGGTTATGCTGTTTACATCATTCTGTTCCTTCATGACGCGCCTTTCCCCATTTCCGGCTTCAGAAGACCAGCCTAAACATTATCGTTCCAATAACATAATATCATTATTTAATTCGACAACCGAGCAGCGTTTCCTGCCGTTTTTTGTTCTCCCCATAGCAAAGCGGCGGCCGCGCAAAAGCATCGCGCGTCCGCCGCTTATTCTTTTTTACTTTTCTGCAAGCAATTTACCTTTCCGCGAGTTGCTGCGCCGTCGCCTTCTCCAAAACTGGTACCTGCAAGCTTTGCCCGGCGCGGATTGCCGCATCCGGCGTCAGCCCGTTAACTTCAATGATCGCTTCGACCAGCTTCTGGATATTCTCCTCGTCTCGCGTATAACGACCGGCAATATTCCAGACCGTATCCTGCCGCTCTACCGTGACCCTTTCAAACGTATGACTGCGCAGATACGCATTATCCAAATGAAACGGTGAAAAATATATCATCCAGACAATCGTTAAAATTGCGCCCAATATTTTTTTCATTTCTCTCAGCCCCTTTACTATAAAAGCAAACACATTTTCTAAGAACTTTTGTTCTGTAATCATTCTATCACAGAACAAAAGTTCGTGCAAGAGATTTTAGAACAAATTTTCGCTTGCTTGCTTATGCGCCAGAATATGCTACAATAAAGGAGCAATCCATCTGTAAAGGAGCTTTACCATGGTCATTCACGGTGCTGTCATTATCGAACAGGGCGTGACCTTCGCCATCATCAGCGTGAAGCCGCACGTCACTCAATATACCGCCCGGCTCACCTCTTTTCGACAGGAAATGTCCTCTTTTTTTCCCAACATGCCGATCATCCTGATGTCACAGGACGCTTCGGGGCGTCCGCACTATTACGGGCGAAAGGATATCGTCGATTTTCTGAAAACCATCCGCCTCAGCCAGATTCCCTGGAAAGAATACCATGTCTACTGATCGTTATACAAAAGGACCGCCTCACAGCCAAATCTGGCAGATGAGGCGGTTTTCTTTTATACAACAAAATTCCAGATAATAAAAAAGACGGCTCCGCGCTCGTGAGCATCGGAATACCGTCTTTTGCTACCTTTGTTGGTGACCCAGGAGGGACTTGAACCCCCGACCCTTTGATTCGTAGTCAAATACTCTAATCCAACTGAGCTACTGGGCCATATGACTGCTTTCGCAACCAACGTAAGTGATTCTAGCACATTAAAATCCGCCTGTCAATCGTTTCCCGCGAATTTTGCCTGATTTTGTGCCGGATCGCAATACATTTGCGGCAAAAATAAATAAAGAAACCCCGTTTTTCTTTTATTTCTCCGGGGCCGCCGTTGGCCAGACACGATCTAAAAGCAGCGCGGCCAAACGGTGCTTGTCCATCAAGGGAAATTCTTCAACGCCCCCGGAGCGATCCAAGAGCTTCACGAGATTCATTTCCGTATTGAATCCCGCGTCCGCCCGGCTGACGTCGTTGGCCACGATGAAATCCAGATTCTTCTTTTCCAGCTTGGCCCGCGCATATTCAAGCAGATTCTGCGTTTCTGCGGCGAATCCGACCAGCACTTGTCCCGGCCGCTTGCGCTGTCCAAGTTCCCATAAAATATCCGGATTTTTTTCCAGCCGAAGGACCAGTTCATTTTCCTCTTTCTTAATCTTATTCGCCGCAATTCGGCTGACGCGATAGTCCGCCACCGCCGCCGCCTTGATAATAAGCGCGCAGCTCTCCGCTTCCGCGAATACGGCCTCGCGCATCTGAAGCGCTGTCCGAACC
>CAJPUA010000104.1 GCA_905373705.1 uncultured Schwartzia sp.
GGATACCGGCCTCGTCGACGTTCCGGATGCCTCAAAGTTGTTTTTGTCGGAGCGGGAGGCGGATACCGGGACGGTCATCGTGCCGACGGTGGAAGGAACGCGCCCCTTGCTCGTCGAATTGCAGGCGCTGGTGGCGAAAACGCCTTACGTTCCGCCGCGGCGCACCTCAGATGCGGTGGATATTAAGCGATTGCAGCTGCTCCTGGCGGTTCTCGAAAAGCGCGTTCATCTGCCGCTGGGCGCCTGCGACGTTTATGTCAAGGCGGCGGGCGGCATTCGGATCGACGAGCCGGCGGCGGATCTCAGCCTTTGCGTGGCGATGGCGTCGAGCTTTGCCGGGCGGCTGCCTCGACCGCAGACCGTCGTTTTCGGCGAGGTGGGTCTTTCCGGCGAAGTACGCGCCGTCAGTCAGGCGGAGCTGCGCCTTAAAGAAGCGGCGCGGCTGGGCTTTAAGGCGGCGGTTTTGCCGGAAAAGAACGCCCGTCAATTGACAAAGTCTCGTTTGGGATTGAAGATTTTCCCCGCCGCGTCGATCGGCGAGGCCTTGAAGCTGGCTTTGCCCCGGGACGACGGGTGAAGAGAAAAAGCCGGCAATTCAGGGCGGCGGGGCGTTGAGGAAACGCTGCGGCGGAAAACTTGACGAACGGCGGGTAATCCATTAGAATAAAGGCGAATCAGGCAAAGGGGCGAGAGGCTTCTTTGCTCTGTTTATGTTTTGGGTTTTCGGCTCTCTGCCGCCGAAATATGGGAAAGGAGGCACAACGGGTTTACGGAAAGGATATTTTATCCTAGCGCAGGCTCTCGCCCCGCGGCGGGCGAGAGGACGAGGAAGAGGTTGTCGAGGAAGGAAAGGCGGGAAAACGGTCTTTCCCGGTCAGCGGATGCCTCTCGGCCGAACCGGGTCGATAAAAACTGTCAAAGCCGTTCGGCGACGGGCGGGACAAAGCAGCGGATAACGGTCAGCAGGCAGAGAGTAAGAAAGGCGAATAAAATTTCTGCTATGGAGGTTGTTTGATTTATGTGTGGCATTGTCGGTTATGTGGGCGACGGGGACGCCGCCGCGTTTCTCCTGGAAGGGCTTTCCCGGCTGGAGTACCGCGGCTATGATTCGTCCGGGATCGCCGTTTACGACGGGAAAAAAATCTGCGTAAAAAAAAGCGTCGGGCGTTTGGCGGAGCTGAAAACCAAGCTGGCCGGGCACACGCCTAAAGGCGCGTTGGGCATCGGCCATACCCGCTGGGCGACGCACGGCCGCCCTTCGGATATCAACGCGCACCCGCACACGGACTGCACGGGCGATTTCGCGGTGGTGCATAACGGGATTATCGAGAATTTCCTGGCGCTTAAGGAAGAGTTATTGGCGAAGGGCCATATATTTAAGTCCGAGACGGATACGGAAGTCCTGGCGCATCTTTTGGAGGAAGCCTACGACGGTGATTTTGAGGCGGCGGTGCGGGCGGTGCTGCGCCGCATCGAGGGATCTTACGCGCTGGTCTTTATGTCCCGTCGGGATCCCGATCGGCTGATTTGTACGAAGCAGGATAATCCCCTCGTCATCGGGCTGGGAAAAGGCGAAAATTTCATCGCTTCCGATATTCCCGCGATTATCGCCCGCACGCGGCGAACGTATATCCTGGCGGACGGCGAAATTGCCGTGGTGAAGAAGGACGTGATCGCAGTCACGAACCGGGCGGGGGAGAAGATCGAGAAAAAGGTCTTTGAGGTCAACTGGAACGCGGAAGCGGCGGAGAAGGGCGGCTACGAGCATTTCATGCTCAAGGAGATTCACGAGCAGCCGAAGGCCGTTCGGGCGACGCTGTCTTCCCGGCTGGCGAAGGACGACAGCGCGGTGGTGCTGGAGGAGCTGAAATGGGATAAAGCTTTTCTAAGCTCGATTCACCGCGTCTTTATCGTCGCCTGCGGTACGGCGTATCACGCCGGGCTGGTAGGGAAATATTACATTGAGAAGATGGCGCGCATTCCCGTGGAGTGCGACATCGCCTCCGAATTTCGCTACCGGTCGCCGATCGTCGACGAGCATACGCTGACCATCGTCATCAGCCAATCGGGGGAGACGATCGACACGCTGGCGGCTCTTAAAGAAGCAAAGCGACTCGGCGCGAAGACGCTGGCGGTGACGAACGTCGTCGGCTCGTCCATCGCCCGGGAAGCGGATCAAGTCGTCTATACCTGGGCGGGGCCGGAGATTGCTGTGGCTTCTACGAAAGCCTATACGACGCAGCTTATCGTCATGCTGCTTCTGGGGCTTTACATGGCAGGGATCAAGGGTTCGCTCCCTGCGGCGCGGATTACGGAGATTATCCGGGCCGCGCGGCGTATTCCCGAGGAGATCAGCGCTACGCTGGAAGATGTCGAGCCGATTAAGACCTTCGCGCGCCAATATGGCTTCAATGAGGACGTGTTTTTTATCGGCCGCGCCCTCGATTACGATGTGGCGCTGGAAGGCTCTCTGAAGCTTAAAGAGATCAGCTATATTCATGCCGAGGCCTACGCCGCGGGGGAATTAAAACACGGTACGCTGGCGCTCATCGTGGACGGCGTCCCGGTCATCGCGCTGGCGACGCAAAAGAGCGTCTACGAAAAGACGCTCTCCAATATCAAAGAAGTCAAAGCGCGCGACGCAGTTGTTATCGGCATCGCGGCGGCGGACGACACCGAGCTGGAAAAATACGCCGATCACGTCATCAAGGTGCCGGAAACGGACGAACTCCTCATTCCGCTCCTCGCCGTGGTACCGCTCCAGCTGCTGGCTTATTATGCGGCGCTGACCCGGGGCTGCGACGTGGATAAGCCTCGGAATCTGGCGAAATCCGTTACGGTAGAATGACATAACGAAGATGATAGCGCTTGCCCTTTCGCGGGGCAGGCGCTTTTCGCTTTCGCTTCCTTGACAAAGCTTGTCGGTTGTACTAAAATAGCAAAAAATCAAGCGGAGATGTTCGCGTCCGGCGAACAAAAAAGACAGGAAAGAGGGATTTATCATGGCATTTTATTATGAGGAGCCGTCGCATACGTTTGGTGAGTATCTCTTAGTGCCGGGATATTCTTCCGATCAGTGTGTTCCTGCGAATGTCCGGCTCACGACGCCGCTGGTCAAATTTCGGAAGGGTGAAGAACCGGCGCTTTCCCTGAATATCCCGATGGTATCTGCGATCATGCAGGCCGTGTCCGACGATCACATGGCTGTTGCGCTGGCCCGAGAGGGCGGGATCTCCTTTATCTATGGCTCTCAGACCGTGGAGGATCAGGCCCAGATGGTAAAGCGGGTCAAGAGCTTCAAATCGGGCTTCGTTTCCAGCGATTCCAATATCCTGCCGACGACGACGCTGGGGGAAGTGCTCGCCCTCAAAGAAAAGACGGGGCATTCGACGATGGCGGTCACTGAGGACGGGACGCCGACGGGAAGACTCATGGGCATCGTCACCAGCCGGGACTATCGCGTGAGCCGTATGTCCCTTGATACGCCGGTGTCGGAATTTATGACGCCCTTCGATAAGCTCATCTACGCCGACGCCGATACATCCCTGACGAAAGCTAACGACATCATTTGGGAGCGCAAGCTCAACATGCTGCCGCTGGTCGACGAGCACCGGCGGCTGCGGTACATGGTTTTTCGCAAGGACTATACCGAGGACAAGGAGTACGGGAACCAGTTTATTGATACCGACAAACGGTATCGCGTTGGCGCCGGGATCAATACCCGCGACTACGCCGAGCGGGTTCCGGCGCTCCTGGACGCAGGGGTTGACGCGCTCTGCATCGATTCCTCGGAAGGCTATTCCGAGTGGCAGAAGATCACCCTTGATTATATTCACAAGAAATTCGGGCCCGAGGTCAAGGTCGGCGCGGGCAACGTCGTTGACCGGGACGGTTTTCTTTTCCTCGCGAAGGCAGGCGCTGACTTCGTCAAGGTGGGCATCGGGGGCGGATCTATCTGCATCACCCGGGAAACGAAAGGCATTGGCCGCGGGCAGGCGACGGCGCTGATCGACGTCTGCCGGGCGCGCGACGAATATTACCGGGGAACCGGAATCTACGTCCCTGTCTGCTCGGACGGCGGCATTGTTCATGACTATCACATCACGCTGGCGCTGGCGATGGGGGCGGATTTCCTCATGCTGGGCCGCTATTTCTCGCGTTTCGATGAGAGCCCGACGGACAAGGTAAAAATTAACGGCACGTTCTACAAGGAATACTGGGGTGAAGGCTCGAATCGCGCGCGAAACTGGCAGCGCTATGATCTTGGCGGCGATCGTAAGCTCTCCTTTGAGGAGGGCGTCGATTCCTACGTCCCTTATGCCGGGCCGCTTCACGACAATATCGGCATTACGCTGAGCAAGGTGCGCTCCACGATGTGTAACTGCGGCGCGCTGACCATTAAGGAATTACAGGAAAAAGCCAAGCTCACGCTGGTGTCCTCGGTCAGTATCGTCGAGGGCGGTTCCCACGACGTTATCCTCCGCGATAAATTCTCGGCGCGATGAGGGACAAAGCGCGGCAGGCGTTTCGTGTTAAAAGAGCGGTTTGACGAACAGAATACTTTATCACATTTTTAAAGAATGGATCGCTAATAAAAAACAGCCTTCTCACGCCGTTTCGTATATGCGGCGCGGGAAGGCTGTTTTTGGTGCGAAGATGCGTTTTAGAGGACGGCGCTGATGAAGGCGTCCAATTCCTCCTCTGTCATGCCGCCGAGGTGCTGGGCGATGATTTCGCCGCCAGGAGCGATCAGCAGGGAGAGGGGGATGGCGTCAAGATGATAGGCTTGGGAGATGGCCGTTTCATCGCCGTAGTAGAAGGGGAGGTCGAGATTCGCGCCTTGCCCTTCGGTGAAGCTCCTCGCGTCGTCGGCGGAGCCGTCGATGGAAACGGCGGCGAAGTTGACGCGGTCGCCGTATTTCTGGTACATGGCGTTGATATGGGGCATTTCACCGACGCAGGGGGGGCACCATGAAGCCCAGAAGTTGAGGAAAAGAGGCTTGTCGGCAGCGAGGGCAGCAATCGAGGGATCGCTGCCGTCACGGAGATTCGTCAGGGCGGCGTCG
>CAJPUA010000105.1 GCA_905373705.1 uncultured Schwartzia sp.
GCTTTGCAGCGATTGCAGGATCGGCAGCTTAATATCGGCGAGCCGGAGTTGGAGAAGCTTAATGATACGGTAGCGAAAATGGCGCAGAAAGGCGCTAAGGAGGCGCTTATCTACCTTAACGACGTCGCGTTGATTGTCAGCGTCGCTAATCGGACAGTGATCACCGCCATGGATGGGGCGAGTGCCAAAGAAAATATTTTTACGAATATCGACAGCGCAGCAATTCTTTAAGGCTGGACCTTCTCAGGAGGCCTGGGCCGCCGAACGACAGACGCGGCCTGCTGCACTAAGAAAGGAAGATTGATTTATTATGATGCGTTCCCTTTTTTCCGGCGTATCCGGATTAAAGAACCACCAAACCCGTATGGATGTTGTTGGCAACAACATTTCCAATGTTAATACCACCGGCTTTAAATCGAGCCGCGCCACCTTCTCTGATATGCTGAGCCAGACTTTGACCGGAGCTGCGGCTCCGACCGATAATCTCGGCGGTACGAATCCGAAGCAGATCGGCCTTGGTTCCAGCGTTTCGAGCATTGATCTCTTGTTTACGAACGGCAGTGTGCAGTCTACCGGGAAGAACACGGATCTGGCGCTTTCCGGGAACGGACTTTTCGTAGTGTCCGATGGAAATCAAAGGTATTACACCCGCAACGGCGCCTTCGAGTTTGATGCTGACGGCAACTATGTGCAGCCGGGCAACGGGCTACATGTCATGGGCTGGATGGCGAAAGACGGCAACCTGACGACGAACGGCGAGGTCGTTCCCATTAAGATCCCGGCGGGAAAGCCGATGGCAGCCAAAGCCTCCATGCGAGCAACTTACACCAATAACCTAAATTCAGAGGTTCCGACGATTGCGTCCCTGACACCTTCGTCAGGAACGCCTCCAACGGCGACGGCAACGCCGGCGAATCCGGTCACGGTAAAGATGAGCGATGGAACGACGTACACCATGACGAATGGGAAATATACGGTTGGACACAGTTTGCCGCTGACGACGACGTTGACTGTCTACGATGCCTTGGGGGGCAAGCATGACATTACGCTATATTTTACCAAGACGAAGACGGACAGTACAAACGGCAACGAATGGACGGTTTCCGTCAATACAAATGGAACCGGAACGGCGACGATCAAGGAAAAGGATGGTTCTACGACGACCGTTGCCATGGCGAACCAGACGCTGAAGTTTACGACGGATGGCAAGTTTGATACCGGTGCCGGAACGATCAATCTGACCCTTACCAATGGGGCAACAGGGGCACAGACCGTGGCAGTGGGATTGAGTTCGCTCACCCAGTATGCGGGAAGCAACACGATCTCCGGCAAGGCGGACGGCTATGCGGCCGGTACGTTAGAGAGTGTGTCCATTGATAAGTCGGGCATTCTTACGGGTACCTATACGAATGGTGTGAAGCAGATCGAAGGGCAGGTGGCCGTTGCGCAGTTCAATAACGCTTCCGGCCTCACGAAGAATGGTGACAGCCTGTATCAGGAATCCAACAACTCCGGCGTAGCGAATATTAAGACCGCGGCCGATCTGGGCTGCAAAATCACGCCGTCGGCCTTGGAAATGTCCAATGTGGATATTGCCAACGAGTTCACGGATATGATTGTCACGCAGCGTGGATTCCAGTCCAATTCCAAAACGATCACGGTGTCCGATGAGATGCTGGAAACGCTCATCAATATGAAACGGTAATTTTTGAAGGGAAGAAGGCAGGGGGGAGGAAAATCCCTCCCCCGAACTGCCGTAGAAACCGAATGGAGTAACCTTATGATCAAACTGACGAAATTCAATTCCGACGCAAATAAAAAAGGCGTGTTTATATTAAACGCCGAGATTATTGAAACGATTGAAGAGACACCGGATACGGTGATTACCTTGGTAAACAGCAAGAAACTGATTGTGGATGAACCGATGGATGAGGTTGTCCGGCGAGTTATGGCATATCGCCGCGCCTTAAATAAATATTGAGCATGGTACGGAGCCTGCCTCCGTTGTAATACATGAAAAAGGGTGAAGGAGTGATAGGAATGGCGGACGAAAAGAAGCCGGCGGACGCGGCGGCCTCAGAAGAATCAGCTCCGGCAGGGAAGAAAAAACCACCCCTGATTGCGATTATAGCTGTACTGGTGCTGGTCGGAGTGGCTCTAGCGGGGGGGATTTCTTATTTCGTGGTAACAAGAGCCATGAAGAACAATATGGCAGAGGATTCCGGCGACTATAACCGGTATCACGACCCCGGAATTTTCGTCAAGCTAGGCGATGCCAAGGATGGAATACTGGTCAATGTTGGCGGCGTCAAGGCGGGACGGTTTCTAAAAGTAGGGATCGTGCTGGAGATGAATCCCAGCAAAAAGTCGATTATTGCGGATGGAAAGTTAAATCCAATTGCCGAAACAAAGATTCTGGATACTGTACTGCAGATTCTGCGTTCGGAACCTTTGGATGGCTTTGATGCGATGAAGCAGGAAGCGCTCAAGGAGAAGATTAAGACGGAAGTCAATCACGAACTCAGCGAGGGCTCAGTTTATAATGTGTACATTACCAGCTTTATCCTGCAATGATGGACGATCCATATCGGAGGGAAGGAGGGTGAAGATTGGCAGATGACGTACTTTCCCAGTCTGAGATAGATAAGCTGCTCTCAGCATTAGATGAAGGCTCGGTATCGGCGGAAGAAGTCAAGGCGGAAGAGGAACAGAAAAAAGTCAAGATTTATGATTTCAAACGCCCGGACAAGTTTTCCAAAGAGCAGATTCGAACCTTACAAATGCTGCATGAGAATTTCGGCCGCATGATGAACACTTATCTGTCGACTAATCTTCGCAGCCTGGTCGATGTGCAGGTTGCTTCGGTCGAGCAGCTGACATATCAGGAGTTCATACAGTCACTGTCGGATCCGAGTGTCATCGGGGTGCTGGCGGTTCCCCCGCTGAAGGGGAATGTGATCATGGAGCTCAATACGAATGTCGCGTTCTCTATTATTGACCGCGTTTTTGGGGGAACCGGGGCGAACACGATCAAGCCTCGGGTGCTGACGGAGATAGAAGAAGCGGTTATTATGAGGACGTTCAGCAAGGCGCTGGACAGTTTCCGCGAAGCATGGGACAACGTAGTGAAGTTTGTGCCGCGTCTTGAGGCGATGGAGTCGAATCCGGCGTTCGTCCAGATTGTCCCGCCGAGCGACATGGTGATTATTATCACCTTAAAGATACAGATCGGCGAGGTTGAGGGATTTATGAATATCTGTATCCCTTATTTGGTCCTAGAGCCGATCATGTCGAAGCTGACGACAACGTTCTGGGTCGCGGCTTCGGTAACGAAAGAAGATCGACCGGAACAGGTTGAAATTTTGCAGAAGAAGATCGCTAAAACGCGGGTTCCGTTGATTGTTGAGTTGGGGAGAATAGATGTTTCTATCCGCGAGTTTTTAACGTTAGGATATGGAGATGTTCTGCAGCTGGACACTAAGGTGAAAGATGAGTTGCCTTGCATTATCGGCAGGCGGAGGGAGTTCTTCTGCCGACCGGGTACTTTCGGGAAAAGAGCAGCCGTTCAGATAACGCGCATAGCACCAGAGGGAGATGAAAACACAGATGAGTGACGAGATGGTTTCGCAGGAAGAAATCGATGCCCTGCTCAAAGACGGCGGAGCTGCTTCACCGGCGGAAGCCGGAACAGGTGAGGCGGAAGCTTCTGCCTCGGCTGAGGTTGCGGCTCCCGCGGCGCCGACGGCTGAGAATCCGCTCTCCGATATGCAGAAAGATGCCCTCGGTGAAATTGGCAATATTTCCATGGGGAGCGCCGCAACGACCTTGTCGGTATTGCTGGGGCATAAGGTTTCGATAACAACACCGTCGGTTTCGATGTCGACGATGAATTCCATCCGGGCGAGTTACCCGATGCCGTATCTGATTGTTGAGGTCGGCTACACGATGGGAATTAACGGCAATAATGTTCTGGCCATTCAGGCGCAGGACGCTTCTGTTATTGCCGATCTGATGATGGGCGGCGACGGGACGAATCCGCCGGAAGAACTTAATGATATCCATATGAGCGCCGTGGGCGAAGCTATGAACCAGATGATGGGTGCGGTTTCTACGTCTTTGTCGACGATGTTCAATAAAAAGATTGATATTTCTCCGCCTAAGGTCAGCCTGATTGACTTTGGGACGGAAGATAAAGTTACGGAGATCGTCAGCGGCGATGAGCCGGTGGTGAAGGTTTCCTTCCGAATGGAGGTTGATGGCCTTATCGACAGCGAAATTATGCAGATCCTGCCCGTTCCCACTGCGACTGATATGGTGGAGAGCCTTTTGCACAGCAACGATAATGAGGAACCAGAACCGGAGGCATCTCCAGCTGCAGCGCCTGCGTCTGCTTCGGCTCCGGCCCCGGCTCCAGCAGCTCCTGCTGCTGCGGCGGCAACGGCTGCAGCGCCAATGATGGCGGCTTCGGCGGCCGGATATGGCACGGGGGCCCGGGTGGCGCAAGGTGTGCCGGTTCAGGCGGCACAATTTACGCCGCTGGCGACGGCGCCGGTTCAGGTCAATGAGGCGAATATCGGCCTGATCCTTGATGTTCCTTTACAGGTCACGGTCGAGTTAGGGCGGACGAAAAAGTCAATTAAGGATATTCTGGAGCTTTCCAACGGCTCGATTGTCGAGTTGGATAAGCTGGCCGGCGAGCCGGTAGATATTCATGTGAATGGAAAACTGCTGGCCAAAGGCGAGGTAGTCGTTATCGACGAAAATTTTGGGGTCCGTATTACGGATATCGTAAGCCCTGAAGAAAGAGCGGCTCGTTTGCAGTATTAAGCCGATTCTTGTGTGTTTAGAGGATTTTTTATATAATACAACTTGGTTTAGCAAGAGACATGCTAACAATTTTTGATGAGGAGAGATGAAACATGGCGATTAGAGTTTTGGTTGTCGATGACGCCGCGTTTATGCGGATGATGGTCAAGGACATCCTGTCTAAGAATGGGTATG
>CAJPUA010000106.1 GCA_905373705.1 uncultured Schwartzia sp.
GCGCGGCAACGCGACGTTGATGAACTTGTCTAGGAACTGATACATCCGGCTCCCACGCAGGGTGACTTTCGCGCCGATGGGCATCCCCTGACGAATCTTCCACGTCGCGATGGACTTTTTCGCCCGGGTAACGATAGGTTTCTGCCCGGCAATCAGCGTCAGATCGTTGACGGCAGCATCGAGGGCTTTCGGATTGCCGACGGCTTCCCCAACGCCCATATTGATGATAACTTTTTCCAACTTAGGAAGCTGCATGACGTTCTTGTAGCCGAACTTTTTCGTAAGCTCCGGAGCGGCTTCCTTCGCGTACTTTTCCTGTAATCTATCCACTTATGCTCCTCCTTTCCCGATTATTTCGCCTCGTCGACGACTTCGCCGCACTTCTTGCAGGCGCGGACATATTTACCATTGACCAGCTTTTTTGCCGTGCGGGTCGGCTTCTGGCAGGCCGGGCAGACGACCATGACCTTGCAGGCGGCGAGCGGCGCCTCTTTCGTGATAATGCCGCCCTGCGGCGCTTTCTGATTCGGCTTCGTATGCCGCTTTATCTTATTCACGCCTTCAACGACGACCTTAGACTTCTTCGGCATAGAGAGAATAACCTTTCCCTTCTGCCCTTTATCTTTGCCGGACAGCACGACGACCGTATCGCCCTTTTTGACATGCAGATGATTGTTCAGTGACAAAATAGCACCTCCTCACTCTTAAAGTACTTCCGGGGCCAGGGAAACGATTTTCATGAAATCCTTATCGCGAAGCTCACGGGCCACCGGGCCGAAAATACGCGTTCCGCGCGGCGTATTATCTTCTTTGATGATGACGGCCGCGTTCTCGTCGAACCGGATAAAAGAACCGTCCGGGCGGCGCAGACCCTTCACGCTGCGGACAACGACCGCTTTAACGACGTCGCCTTTTTTGACCATGCCGCCGGGCGCCGCCGACTTGACCGCCGCCACGATGATATCGCCGATATTGGCATATTTACGGTATGATCCGCCCATGACCCGGATGCACATGAGTTCCTTAGCGCCGGTATTGTCGCCAACGTTCAGCATCGTTTGCTGTTGAATCATTGTCTTACCTCCTTTTCAGATTTATGTATCTGAAGGCGATTATTTCGCCCGTTCGACCACTTTGACGACCCGCCACCTTTTATCCTTGGACAGCGGCCGTGTTTCCATGATCTGAACGGTGTCGCCCGTATGCGCGTCGTTTTCTTCGTCGTGCGCCTTGAATTTCACCGTCTTTTTGACCGCTTTTTTATAGAGCTTGTGCTGCTCGATGTCTTCCACGGCGACCACTACAGTCTTATCCATCTTATCGCTGACGACTTTGCCCACTCTCGTCTTGCGATCATTTCTGTCGCTCATTAAGGAGCCTCCTTCCTCAGCCTATTTCTCCGGCGTTAAGTTCCTGTTGCCGCTGAACCGTCTTTATTCGGGCGATCGTCTTTTTAACTTCCCGGATACGCATCGGGTTCTCCAGCTGACCGGTAGCGAGCTGAAATCTGAGGTTGAACAGCTCTTCTTTCAGGGAAGCAACTTTCTGGTTAAGTTCGCCAGCACTCATATCACGTATCTCATTAACCTTCATTTACTTCACCGCCCTCTTTCTGCTGGTCATCGTCACGCTTTACGAATTTCGTCTTGATGGGCAGTTTATGACCGGCGAGGCGCATCGCCTCTTTCGCAACTTCTTCCGAAATACCGTCCATTTCAAACAGGACGCGGCCCGGCTTGACAACGGCAACCCAGTATTCCGGCGATCCCTTGCCGCTGCCCATACGGGTCTCGGCAGGCTTCGCGGTAACCGGCTTATCAGGGAAAATTTTTATCCAGACCTGCCCGCCGCGCTTAATGTAGCGCGTCATGGCGATACGAGCCGCCTCGATCTGGCGGTTGGTAATCCAGGCCGGTTCCAAAGCGACGAGGCCAAACTGCCCGTGCGACACAGTATTGCCGCGCTGCGCTTTTCCTTTCATGCGCCCGCGAAACTGCTTACGATATTTAACTCTCTTTGGTAGTAACATCAGGCTTCGCTCCCTTCCGCCCGAGCCGCCTGTTTCTTCTCGGGAAGGACTTCCCCTTTGAAGATCCAGACTTTAACGCCGATACGCCCGTAAGTCGTCGCGGCTTCCGCCGTACCATAATCAATATCCGCCCGCAGCGTATGAAGTGGAATACTGCCCTCGCGGTACGCTTCGGTACGAGCGATTTCCGCCCCGCCCAGACGGCCGCTGACCATGATTTTGACGCCCTTCGCTCCCATACGCATCGTGCGCCCGACGCAGGACTTCATCGCCCGGCGAAAAGCGATGCGGCGCTCCAACTGCCCGGCGACGTTTTCCGCCACCAGCTTGGCGTCAAGATCCGGCGATTTCACTTCCGCGATATCAATATCGACGCGTTTTTCCGTATAACCCTTCAGCCCCGCCTTGATCTGTTCGATCCCGGAGCCGCCGCGACCGATGACCATGCCCGGCTTCGCCGTGTGGATCGTCAGGCGCAGACGATTTTTCAGGCGCTCCGTCTCGACTCGGGAAATGCCCGCTGTCTGAAGGCTTTTCATCAGATAATCGCGAATCTTGATATCTTCGTGCAGGTTCTCTGCATAATCTTTATCCGCATACCATTTGGCGTCCCAGGTTTTAACGATTCCCAGGCGCATACCATGCGGATTTACTTTCTGACCCAATACGTTCCCCTCCTTCTTACTTTTCTGAAACGATAACCGTAACGTGCGACGTCCGCTTGAGAATACTGAACGCCTGCCCGCGCGAGCGCGGATGGATCCGTTTCAGCGTCGGCCCCTGATCGACGTAAGCAGAGGAAACGTACAGTTTATCAACGTTCATATCAAAATTATTTTCCGCATTGGCTACCGCTGATTTCAGCACCTTTTCTATGACATCGGCGCCGGCTTTCGGCGTAAATTTTAAAATCGCAAAGGCTTCGGCGACACTCTTGCCACGAATCAGGTTCATGACGACCCGTACTTTACGCGGAGCAATGCGAATATATTTAGCTACGGCTTTAGCTTCCATTTAAGGATTCTCCTTTCGCAGTTATTTAAGCTCCGTCCTCTTCTCAGCACCGGAATGGCCCTTGTATGTACGCGTCGGCGCGAACTCGCCGAGCTTATGCCCGACCATATCTTCCGTAATATAAACCGGCACATGCTTGCGGCCGTCATGCACGGCGACCGTATGGCTGACAAATTCCGGCAGAATCGTCGAACTGCGCGACCAGGTTTTGATAACTTTCTTTTCGTTGGCCTCGTTCAGCGCGTTAATTTTCTTCATCAGGCTTTCTTGGACGAAAGGCCCTTTTTTTACCGATCTTGACAAAATATATCCTCCTTCCCGACAGGACGGTTATCAGCGCCCTGCTTCCCTCTCTATTACTTGCGTCTCTTGACGATAAACTTATCCGACGGTTTCTTCCGACGGGTCTTAGCGCCCATCGCACATTTCCCCCACTTTGTGACCGGATGCTTACGGCCGACAGGACTACGGCCTTCGCCGCCGCCATGCGGATGGTCGTTCGGGTTCATTGCGACGCCGCGGGTAGAAGGACGAATACCCAGCCAGCGGGAACGCCCCGCTTTGCCGATAGTAATATTTTCATGTTCCAGGTTGCCGACTTCGCCGATGGTCGCCCGGCAGTTGATATGTACCTTACGAAGTTCCCCTGAGGGCATACGAAGAAGCGCGTAGCTGCCTTCCTTCGCCATGAGCTGCGCGCTGGTTCCAGCAGAGCGGACAAGCTGTCCGCCTTTGCCGATTTTCAGCTCGATATTATGAATCATCGTGCCGAGCGGAATATTCGCGATCGGAAGCGCGTTGCCCGGTTTAATATCGGCGTCAGGACCGGACACTACTTTATCGCCGACCTTAATGCCGTTCGGGGCGATGATATAGCGTTTTTCACCGTCTGCGTAATTTAAGAGAGCGATGCGGGCGCTGCGGTTCGGATCGTATTCGATCGTCGCGACCTTAGCCGGAATCCCATCTTTATTACGCTTAAAATCAATAATCCGATAGCGGCGCTTATGACCGCCGCCCTGATGACGAACCGTCAGCCGCCCCTGCTGATTGCGGCCGCCGTGCTGTTTAAGGCTCGTTACCAAAGATTTTTCCGGCTTGTTCGTTGTTATCTCGTCGAACGACGCCACGGTCATAGAGCGTCTGCCGGCCGAATAGGGTTTGAAACTCTTGATTGCCACTTACTTAACCTCCTTTACCGAAATATCAGCCTTCAAAGAACTGAATCGTTTCTCCCGGAGCGAGAGTAACGATCGCTTTTTTGTAACTGCGCCGCCGGCCAACGTTATGCCCTACGCGCTTTACCTTGCCGGTGACGTTGATGGTGTTGACCGCCACAACTTTGACGTTAAAAATCTCAGCGACGGCCTGAGCGATCTGCACCTTATTCGCCGCTTTCGCCACTTCAAACACATATTTGCCTTCTTCCAGCAAAGCGGTCGATTTTTCCGTAACCAGCGGCCGAAGCAGGATATCACGAGCTTCCATCATGCGAACACCTCCTCGATCCGATTGACGGCGTCCTTCGTGACGAAGAGCTTATCATAATGAAGAATATCAAAAACATTCAGCCCCATCGCCGAGATAGCTTTTACGCCCGGAATATTACGGGAAGATCGCTCGACATTCTCCGCTTCATCCGCCGTGATAATCAAGGCTTTCTTCTCAACCTTAAAAGCGTCAAGCATTTTGACGACATCTTTCGTCTTGGGAATATCGAAATTCAGATTCTCTAAAACAAGGAAATCTCCGCTCTGCACCTTATCCGAAAGAGCGCACTTAATCGCCAGGCGGCGCTGTTTGCGCGGCATACTGAAGGAATAAGAACGCGGATGCGGCCCAAAGACGACGCCGCCGCCGACCCATACCGGCGAAGTATTTGAGCCGCTTCGCGCGTGCCCTGTGCCCTTCTGCCGCCAAGGTTTACGGCCGCCGCCGCGAACCATT
>CAJPUA010000107.1 GCA_905373705.1 uncultured Schwartzia sp.
GCTCTGAGCGTCACGCGCTGGCCACGGCCGCCGCGCTTTCGGCGATTCGCCCCACGTATCTGGGCGCGATCAGCCTCATGTTATACCGCGGCAGCGAGCTGAAAGACCAGTTCGAGCGCGGCGAGTTTCACCCGCTTCCCCCGGCGGGGCTGATGGAGGAGCTATATATGATAATCGATCATCTGGAGCTTCCCGAGACCGATCGCTGTCTTTTCCGCAGCAATCACATCTCTAACTACGTCCCCCTCAAGGCGACGCTTCCCAAAGAGAAGCCGCAGCTTTTAAAAGCGATTCAGTACAGCATTGACGAGCTGAAGAAAATGAAGGACTGGGACGTCTACAATCACGATAAATATTAAAGGAATAAAACGCGGCGGAGAGATCGATGTCTCTTCGCCGCGTTTTTATGCGGTGGGCCGCGTGAAGGGAAGGATTTTGCGGGGATTTGTGGAAACCTTTATATAGAGAGCAGATAAAGAGCTGCGTAAAATGGCCATAGCGCGTGTCAATATGGAAAAGTGCTGTCAGTGGCACGGAGAGGAGAGGAGCAATGGATTTCGGAGCAAAGGCGCTGCGGTACGCGGGGCGGGATATTCCGGTGCTGTGCCGGGCGGACTGCTGCGTGGCAGGCGGCGGGCCGTCGGGAACGGCGGCGGCGATCCTCGCGGCGCGGCGCGGGCTAAAGACGGTGCTGATCGAGCGCGGCGTGGTGCTGGGCGGTCTTTCGACCCTGGGATTAGTGGCGCCGTTTATGCCCACGAATTGCGCCGGCAGTGAAACGCCGTATGTGGCCGAGGTTAAGGGACGCATGCGGGAACACCATATCGAGATGTCGGATGGCGTGACCGGCTGCGGTTGGAGCAATCCCGAAATGTTGGCGCTGGTGTACGATGAGATGGGCGAATCGGCCGGCGTGGAGACGCTTTATCATACGGTGCTTGTAGACGCACTCTTGGAAGGGCGGCGTATCCGTGCCGCCGTCGTGCAGACGATCAGTGGGCTGCGGGCGATTACGGCGGATATTTTTATCGACGGCACAGGAGACGCGATGCTGGCGCGTCTCGCCGGAGCGCCGACGGAACGCGGATCGGAGCGAACGGGGCGCAACCAGCCGATGAGCTTTCGCTTCGAGATGGGCGGGATTGCGCTCGACCGGCTGCACGCCTATGTGGCAGAGGAAATGGGAGATACCCGGTGCCGGACGAAGCCGCCTTATTTTGAGTTTGCGCAGGCGCGCCATCGGACGCAGCGCTACCGGCTGGAAGAGTTTTTCTGGCGCGGCGTCGCGTCCGGCGAGCTGACCGAAGAGGACGCCGAATACGTGCAGGCGTTTACCATTCCCGGGAAACCGGGTACGATGGCGATGAACTGTCCCGAGCTTCCGCCGCGGTTTTCGGCGACGGACCCGCTTTCTTACAGCCGGGCGGTGAGTTATGGGCGGGCAATGATCCATCGGCTCAGCCGCTATCTTATCCGCCACATGCCGGGCTTTGAAAACGCCTATATCAGCCGGGAAGCGGCGATGCTGGGAGCGCGGGAGTCGTGGCGCATTCGCGGCCGCTATTATCTGACGGAGGCGGACTATTACGGCGAGGCGCGCTTTCCCGACGCGGTAGCGCGCACGGCCTGGTATATCGACGCCCACGGCGAACGTGTAGAAGCGCCGCTCCCTGAAGGGCGCTTCTACGAGATTCCTTATCGCTCGCTGGTGACGGAAGAAGTGCCAAACCTTATCGTTACCGGACGTTGTATCAGCGCGAGCTTCGCGGTGCAGGCGTCGATGCGCATCCAGCCGACCTGCATGAGCCTCGGCGAAGCGGCGGGCGTCGCGGCGGCGTGGGCGTTTCATCACGGCATAGAGGTCAATCGCCTCGCCTGGGCGGAAATTCCCCCAAAGGCGCGCAGCTATGCTTCGGCGGGGGAAGGCTAAAAGGGCGTCTGTCTTTTAATCAGGGGGAACCGCAGCCAAGCGGCGATGCTTTGCCCGGCGCGCCGCTTTCTGCTATACTTAGAAAAAGCAGAAAGGGTGGCGTGAAAAATGGGCGAAAAACAGACGGATGTGACGAGACCGCACGGACGGGAGCAGTCGATTAAGATGGATATTATGGGGATGATCCATAGCGCGGAAAACCCGTTTGATATTATTTACCATGTGGCGAAATATCTGGAAAAGGAATCCGCCGAGGACGGGTACGCCGCGCAGGTGCGGGCGAATATGCGCGCCGTTTACGGATTGGCGCTCCTCGACGAGAAGCTCATGCGCGACGAGCTCGGCGACGTCGAGGAACGATTGGGGCGTATCCGGCACGCCTACGATACCGGTGATTTCACAGAGGAAGAAAAGAAACGTATTAAATACGCGATCACCCTTCACGAGACGAATATCCAGCGCCTCAAGGATCGCATCCACGAGGCGGAGATCAACGGCACGTCGCTTTATCTGGAGAAGGGGTGAGAAGGGATAAATCGTGCCGGGTTACCTCTGTTGACAACCTTTTTTGCCCTTTATAACAGGAAAAGGGATAGCATCGGGCGCGTTGGCGGCCGTTCTCTTTGCGCTCTTCGCCGTTTGTTCCAGCTTTGACGTGGGTCGCGAAGGGTAAGGCGCGGCGTCACGCGCAAAAAGCAACCGCAAGCAGCCGGTCTTTCGGTCGCGAAATGAACGCGATCAAAGGGCAGCCATAGAAAAAAAGCGTAAAAAATATGAAAAATGTACTGATCGTTTCCGGACACACGGACCTTAAAAACAATTCCTTCGCAATAAGATCATCATGGAAGATTTAGAGCGGCTCTTGCCCCAGGCAACCTTCGATTATCTGGATCAGCTGTATCCGGACTATAGTTTTATTGACGATTTTTCTTTTGAAAGTTGAGCAGCAAAAAAACAGTAAACCCCTTTGGGGGTTTACTGTTTTTTTGCTCAAATTACTATATTCATTTAGATAAACTTGGAGTTGTATACTAATCAATGCAAATTACTTTCGAAGATTTATCATTCACGATAATTGCCTGATGGTTGTTGATTGGGCAAATATTCAAATCTAAAAAGTCATCCAATATCTTTTCGGTAACTTTCTTAAATGGTGCAGTAAGATAATGTGGAAGGACATAAAAATCAATTATATTGAGCCCTTTATCATCTTCTTGTGAATAGTCTTCTGGTTTCTCGTCCATTTGCTCAATATATGAGATTGTTGAAGCACATATAATTGCTCCTGCTGACTCACCGATCATTAGTTTTCCCTTCGTCAGTTCTTTCTTCAGCAACTCATCAGCTTCTGATTTTCGTAATTGGTCTATAAGATAAAATGAATTCCCTCCAGTAAAATAAATAATATCCGTTTCTTCAAAAGTGGATTTAATTGTTGAATATTTCTCCTTTGAAATATCAAGTTCGGTTAATTTTGACCCCATTTTTTGGAATAATTTTCTAGCGGAACCAACATAACCTGTATAACCTTCATGAATTGAGGCCGTCGGTATAAAGGTAACTTTTTTATTTTCAAATTCTTCTTTTATCAGATTTCCTACACTTGAAAAGTGTGAACATAAAAATAATCTCATTTGTAATCTCCTTTTTCTATTTTCTCTACGCTATTCCACAATGTTCCTCTAGCTAAAAATTCCTGTGGTTCATTTTGTGGTAATATGATTTTGATATAGGCTGGTCCTCTTTTTCTTGTCAGGGCATTTCGTAAATAGACTGATACTTAGTTATTGTAGTATTTGCATTGGATGATGGTGTTTTCTTTGCGCGTTCCCACTTCCGGATCGTCATAGCAATATTCCTGTCCAGCTTCTAATTTGTCTATTTCTGTCATTTTTGTTATCCTCCAATATCCATTTTTCTGCAAATATTATACCATAACCACTAAATTCAGCCTGCACTTCGCTTGCCTTCATTAAGTGCTTAGGTATATATTCTCACTAAGTTCGCGCTTTGCGCTCACTAAGTGTTCATATTATACCATTTTGATCTGCCCCCAAAAAGTTGGAATTAGCGAATCTAACTTTGGGGGGCAGGTCGCCTTTGTTGACAGCCCTTTTTCCGCCCTTTATAATGAAGAAAGTAAAGGAAGCGGTGCTTTCGCGGCGCTGGCAGGAGGTCAGGGAAATGTTGGATATAAAGTTTGTCCGGGAACACCTGGACGATGTGAAAACCATGCTGAAACATCGGTACAATCCGCTGTCGCTGGATGATTTTGAAGTCTTGGAAAAGCGCCGGCGGGCCATCCTGGGCGAAGTGGAAGGGCTGAAGGGCGAACGCAACGCGGTGTCCAAGACCATCAGCCAAATGAAAAAAAACGGCGAGGACGCGGCGAAATTAGTGGAAGACATGCGGGGCGTCGGGGATCGGATCACCGTCTTAGACGAAGAGCTGCGCAGCGTCGAGGCCCGGCTCAAGGAGATTCTTCTGAACATCCCCAACATGCCAAAGGACGACGTTCCCATCGGCAAGGACGACACGGAGAATCCGGAGATTCGCCGCTGGGGCGAGCCGGCGAAATTCCCCTTTGCCCCCAAAGCCCACTGGGATCTCGGGGAAGATTTGGATATCTTTGACTTTGAGCGGGCCGCCAAGGTGTCCGGGGCGCGGTTTACCTTCTACAAAGGGCTGGGGGCGCGGCTGGAGCGCGCCTGTATCAACTTCATGATGGATCTCCACGCCCGGCAGGGCTACACGGAAATGCTGGCTCCCTACATTGTGAGCCGCGACAGCATGATCGGCACCGGGCAGCTCCCGAAATTCGCCGAGGATATGTTCAAATTGGAAGGGCTGGAACAGTATCTCGTTCCCACGGCGGAAGTCCCCGCCACGAATTACCATCGGGAAGAGATCTTAGATGGGGCGAAACTGCCGGAGCATTACACCGTCTATACGGCCAGCTTCCGGGCCGAAGCGGGGAGCGCCGGGCGCGACACCCGGGGGCTCATCCGCCAGCACCAGTTCAATAA
>CAJPUA010000108.1 GCA_905373705.1 uncultured Schwartzia sp.
AATCATTTCGACAATTTCACCGATTTTTTGCGAACCTTTTCCCAGCGCGGCAATGGAAGAAGCGATCGTTTGTGAACTGTCTTTAATGTGCTGCATATACCGTACGACATCATCTATCGCTTTTCGCCCGTCGTCAGCCCGCCGTGAGGACTCTGCTGCTGCTTTAGATACGGTATCCGCTTTCTGCGCCATGTTGTCGGCACGCTCCGCAATCATACCGACCGATTGTGCGACCGAGGAAGCCGCTCGCGACTGATCGTCAATCCCTCCGGCGATCTCGGTGATGGAAACGGCCACGCTATTGGAAGCCTCGGCCGATTGTTCGGACGCCGTATTCATTGATCCCGCCGCATTGGATAAATCCTGTGAGTTTTTTTGCAGGTTTTGGATAAGCAGACGCATCGTCTTTCGCATTCGGCTAAACCCCGCCGCCAAGGCCCCGATTTCATCCTCAGAGTTGACGGTAATCGCTTGCTCTCGCAAATCACCTCCATTGATCGTGTCGCTTACCGCGAGGAGCGTTCTCAGATTGCCGCCCATCCGTCCCGCCATAATGGCCACGACGACGGAAATAATCGCCAGAATAATAACCGTCAGAATACCTAAAACCTTCAGGAGTTTAATTGGTCCGGCGGCTACTTCATCTTCGGGAGCAACGGCCACCGCCACCCAGGTTCGCCCCGAAAGATGAATAGGCATCAAAACGCCCATCATATCACGCCCGGTCGACTGTTTATAGCTAAGGAAGGTCGCATCGGTAGCAGTAAGGGATGCTTTAAAGGCGGCGACTAATCGTTCATCAATGGTACGGCTGGAAGTAATCTGACTGAGATTTAACTTACCCACATTGTCGGGGGCGGCCGCATCTACCATGACGAAACCGCTCTCATCGCATATATAAACGTGCCCGGTTTCCATGAACCGCACGGATTCAAGAACTGGATTAAAACTCGCCAATTCCAGCGTTCCATAAACGATACCTTCAAGTCGGTCGCCATCCATAACTGGAGTGGCCAATAGAATAATATTCTTTCCCGAAGATGGAGATATAAACGGCGCCGTAATATATGGCTTTTTTGTTTCTCGCACAGTTTTAACATATATCCCGTCGGAGCGATCCATTTGCAAGTCCGTATCGCTGAACGCCATACCGTTCAAATCACTATACGCAACCATAGCGAAGCTGGGAACGCGTTGTTTCACTTCAGCCAGCGCGCTCAGACGCTGAGCGTGATCACCGCGTATGATCCGAGGATCGGTGGCTAAAAATTCAAGATATATTTCTTTTTCCCGTTCGGCTTGTTGCATTTCCAGCCCCGCCTGACGCCCCAGCGAACGGGAAAGATTTCGCGCTTCTTCCATCAGCATATTGCCTGACATCTTATAACTGATGAAGAAAAACGCCAAAAAACCGATCATCAATATTGGCAGCAAAATCAACATGAGTTTAGCGCGAATGGATTTAATTTTCATAAAAAGGGCCCCTCCTGTTAGCAAAAGTTATCATTTGCTAACATATTTCTACTGACAGCGCTAGATTTTATTTTTCCAGCTCCGTCGCTAACAGCTGATTGACAAGCGCGGGATTGGCTCTGCCTTTCGTCTGCTTCATGATTTGTCCGACCAGCGCTCCGATCGCTTTTTTATTGCCTGATTTATAATCGGCGACAGGTTTTGGGTTCGCGTCGATGACGGAGCGGACGATCACTTCTAATTCTTTTGTATCGGTAATCTGCACCAAGCCTTTATCTTTGACAATTTTCTCCGGCCCGTCCGGCGACGTCCACATAGCGGCAAAAACGTCTTTAGCGATTTTTGACGAAATCGTTCCCTTGGTGATCATCTGGATCATCTTTCCTAAGCGCGCTGCTTCCACTGGCGACTCCGAGATCGATTTGCTTTCCTCGTTGAGCTTTTTGGCCAGTTCGCCCATCATCCAGTTAGCCGCCAATTTGGGGTCGGCGCCGACGGCGGTAACCGCGTCAAAATAGTCGGCCATCGGGCGGGACGCCGTGATGCTGCCCGCGTCATATTCCGAAAGGCCGCAGTCTTTTTCCAAGCGGTCCCGGCGCGCATCCGGAAGCTCCGGCAACGCTTTTCGGTATGCTTCGATCTCCTCCGTTGTCGTAAGAATCGGCGGCAGATCCGGTTCCGGCATATAGCGGTAATCGTGCGCTTCCTCTTTACTGCGCATGGAAAGCGTCACACCGCGCCCAGGATCCCAAGTGCGCGTTTCCTGAACGATATGCCCGCCGTCTTCCAACACCTCAGTTTGACGCTCAATTTCATAAGCAATCGCTTCTTCCAGCGCTTTGAAAGAATTAATATTTTTCATTTCTGTGCGCGTCCCGAGGGCCGTTTCCCCCACCGGGCGCAGAGAAACATTGATGTCCGCCCGGAGATTACCTTGCTCCATCCGACAATTCGACACATCGATATACTCCAGAATAGATTTTATTTTTTCCATATAGGCGCGCGCTTCCGCGGCAGACGACATATCCGGCTCGGAAACAATCTCCAGGAGCGGTACCCCCGTACGATTATAATCGACATTGGAAGAGGCAGAATCCTTGATGTTCGTTCCCGAATGGACGAGTTTTCCCGCATCCTCCTCCATGTGAATACGAGTGAGACGAATCCGTTTCTTTTTTCCTTCGACCATAATATCTACATATCCATGTTCGGCAATCGGCAGATCATACTGCGAGGTTTGGAAGTTTTTCGGCAGATCCGGATAATAATAATTTTTCCGATCGAATTTGCTGTATTGATTGATCGTGCAATTCGTCGCCAATCCGGCCTTGATGGCGAACTCAACGACCCGGCGGTTTAATACCGGCAAAACGCCGGGAAGTCCCAGGCAAACGGGACAAACGTGTGTATTTTGTTCGGCTCCGAACTCGATCGCGCAACCGCAGAATATTTTCGTATTCGTCTTTAATTCACTGTGAATTTCTAATCCGATAACCGCTTCATATTTCATACGTCCGCCCCCCCTATCTCAGCCATTTCGTTATGGAAATTTTGGCTTTGCTCATAGGTATAAGCCGCCCTCAGAATCGTTTCCTCAGCGAGCGGTTTGCCGATAATTTGCAGACCAATCGGCATATGCTGACGGCTGTACCCGCAGGGCAAAGAAATGCCTGGAAGACCGGCCAGATTTAGCGGCACCGTGTAAATATCCTGCAAGTACATCTTTAAGGGATCGCGGATCAGTTCACCGATCTTATAAGCTGGGGTCGGCGCCGTCGGCGTCATCATGACATCGACGTTTTGGAAGGCGTTCGTATAATCTTCCTGAATTAACGTCCGGACTTTCAGCGCTTTCAGGTAATAAGCGTCGTAATATCCGGCGCTCAAGGCATAATTGCCAATCATAATCCGGCGCTTGACCTCTCGGCCAAATTTCTGACTGCGTGTATTGGTCATAAGCTCCACGACATCGGCGCCATAGACACGCGCGCCGTAACTTATGCCGTCGTAGCGCTCCAGATTGGTGGCGGCTTCCGCCGGAGCGATCAGATAATAGGCGGCGATCGCATAATCGGTATGAGGCAAAGAGATGTCAATGATTTCCGCTCCCATCGCCCGAAAAGCATCAATCGCTTCCCTCACAGCCTTTTCCACATCCGCGTCCAGCCCCGCGACGAAAAATTCTTTTGGAATACCGATTTTTAATCCTTTGACGTCTTCACGCAAGGCTCTCGTATAATCTGGAACGGCGAGCGCGGTGGACGTCGAATCCAAAGGATCGTGTCCCGCCACAACATTAAGAAGCTGAGCGCTGTCCGTCACGTCCCGCGTCACCGGACCGATCTGATCCAGTGATGAGGCATACGCAACCAGGCCATAGCGCGATACCCGACCATAGGTCGGCTTTAGCCCCACGACGCCACAGAAAGACGCCGGCTGGCGAATCGAGCCGCCGGTATCGGAGCCGAGCGCCCAGATAGCCGTGCCCGCGGCGACCGCGGCGGCGCTCCCGCCGGAGCTTCCCCCAGGGACGCAAGCAGTATTCCAAGGATTGCGCGTCGGATGAAAGGCCGAGTTTTCCGTCGAACCGCCCATTGCAAACTCATCAAGGTTCGTCTTTCCTAAGAGAGGCGCATCCTCTTCCCGTAATTTTTGCGTAACCGTAGCGTCGTATGGAGGGACGAAATTTTCCAGAATTTTTGACGCACACGTTGTTTTTACGCCTTGCGTGCAGATATTATCCTTAAGCGCGCCCGGAATCCCGGTAAAAAAAGAGAGCTCTTCTCCGCCGGCAATTTTCTTATCCACTGCTTCCGCCTGCTCTAGCGCCGCTTCTCGTGTCACCGTCAGATACGCGCCTACTTCGTCTTCAACAGCTTCTAAGCGCTCCAAGACGTCTTTCGTCAGTTCCACCGCGCTGATCTTTTTCTCCCGCAGCATGTCGTGCAGAACGTGCGCCGGTTTATCATATAATTTCACGGCTGATCCTCCCCGATGATTACTCTTCCAGTACCCGCGGCACCTTAAAATAGCCGTCCTCTTGGAGCGGCGCGTTAGCGAGCGCCGCCGTGCGGCTCAGTGAAGAACGAGCGACATCCTCGCGAAAAACATTCTGTATTGGCAAGGCATACGTCGTCGGCTTCACATTTTCCGTATCGACAGCTTTTAGATTTTCCACATAGTCTAAAAATGTGCTCAGCTGCTGCATATATTCTTCAGTTTCCGCTTCTGGGATTGAGAGGCGCGATAACACCGCCACATTCTCCATATCCTCTTTCGTAACCTTCATTTTCTCACCATCCGCTCGTAATTTCTATTGCCAAAATATTTCACCTGACACGAAACGCCGGCCTTGTTTCTCCCGCCTCTGTTAAGTGTTCATATTTCACCATAAGCACTATATTCAGGCGGCGCTTCGCTTGCCTTCTTCAAGTGCTTAGGTATAATTCTCACTAACCTCCCGCTCCCT
>CAJPUA010000109.1 GCA_905373705.1 uncultured Schwartzia sp.
CGCCCGTACCCCGGCGGGCAGTCGGTTCAGCACCGCCGCCAGAAGCGTCGGCACCACAATCGCGTCGTCGATAACCCCCGCCAACGGCACCGTATCAGGAATAATGTCCAAAGGACTTATCAGATAGAGAAGCGCCAGCCCCAGTACCACCCGCAGTTTTCGCGGCGTCCGCCGGTTCGCCGCCGCCGACGCCAAAACTAAAAGCTCATGCTGAAAAAATCGCCACAGCCCGCTTAACCATTTCATGATGTTTCCTCCCTTCCAATCCCGTCGGATCTTTTCTTATTCTATCATACTTCGCACTAAAGCCAACCCTGCCGCTCCAAAACGCCTATCCGAGCATTTTCTTTTTCGCGGAAGTAAGCTATAATAAATTTACTCGCGCGAATTCTTCTCTATCCCATCCCCGCCATCTATGGCAACATAAGAATATACTCGGCGGGAAAAATTCTACCGGCGAGCAAAAACATGGATCGCGCGCAAATATACTACGCAGGAGGAGCCATCATGCCGAAAAAAACGTTTCCCCTCAGTCAAGCCCGGCTGGAGGAGATCATCAAAGAATATCCGACCCCCTTTCATATCTACGACGAAGCGGCCATCCGCGCTAACCTGCGGCGGCTGTTCAACGCTTTTCGCTGGGCGCCGTCCTTTCGCGAACATTTTGCGGTGAAAGCTGCGCCGAACCCCTATTTGCTTGAAATCATGCGCGAAGAAGGCGCCGGCGCCGACTGCTCGTCGCTGGCGGAGCTGCGCCTCGCCGAAATGGCAGGGATCACGGGGGAAAAAATCATGCTGACCTCGAACGATACGCCTGCCAACGAGTTTCAGAAAGCGAACGCTCTCGGCGCCATCATCAACCTCGACGACATCTCCCATATCGACTACCTGGAAAAGCACGCCGGTTTTCCCGCCTGCCTGTCCTTTCGCTACAACCCCGGCGCCTGCGTAGCCGGCAACGACATCATCGGCCAACCGGAGCAGGCGAAATACGGCCTTACCCACGACCAGCTTTTACAGGCCTATAAAATCGCTCAGGAGCGCGGCGTCAAACGATTTGGGCTGCACTGCATGGTTATCTCGAACGAGCTGCACGCCGAATCCTTCATTAACACCGCCCGTCTGATGTTTAATACTGCGGTGGAAATCTATCAGACCCTTGGCATTAAGCTGGAATTTGTGAATCTCGGCGGCGGCATCGGTATACCCTATCACCCCGAGGATAATCCTGTCAATCTGGAAAACATCGGCGAAGGCATCCGCCGCGTCTATCAGGAGATCATCGAACCGGCAGGGCTTGATGGGCTGGCGATCGCCATGGAAGCAGGGCGCGCCATTACCGGCCCTTACGGCTGGCTGGTCGCTACGGTCCTCCACGAGAAAAAAACGTACAAGGATTACATCGGTCTCGACGCCTGTATGGCCGATCTCATGCGTCCCGCCATGTACGGCGCGTATCACCACATCATCGTCGCCGGACGCGAGGACGCGATCTGCGACCACGTTTACGACGTCACCGGCTCGCTCTGCGAAAATAACGATAAATTCGCCATCGACCGCTGGCTGCCGGAAATCCACATTGGCGACCGTCTAATCATCTTTGATACCGGCGCCCACGGTCACGCAATGGGCTTCAACTACAACGGCAAACTGCGAAGCGCTGAGCTGCTTCTCAAAGAGGACGGCTCCGTAAAGCTCATCCGCCGCGCCGAAACCCTCGCCGATTACTTCGCCACCCTCACGTTCCCGGGAAGTAAATTCGCCGGAGAAAAATGACTGCGGTAAAGCCCCCGGCATCCCTATAGATGCCGGGGGCTTTCTCTGCTTAAGAGATTCATTCTCCGTTGCCGATCTGGGTGATGGTGTAGCTTTCCGGATGAAGTCCAGGACGGGCGGTAAGCTTCAGGTGAAGGTGCAGTTCTTCACATAACGGTTCCAAGAGTTCCAAAAGCTGAAGCGACTCTTTCACCTGAGGCTCGAGTTCAATTTCATAGCCAAAGGCGGCGTGAGACCGGCTCTCAATGCGGCGAATATCGCGGCAAATACGGACGCCGACCGTTTCCGGCGACTCGATACGACCTTTCCCCTGGCAATAAGGACAATCGCGGTAGAGAATACTTTCCAGATTCTGCCGCGATTTTTTACGGGTAATTTCCACCAGCCCCAGCGAAGTAATACCGACGATATTCGTTTTGGTACGGTCGTGGCGGACGTTCTCCCGCATAAACTCCAGCAGTTCTTCCTTCTGCCGCTCCGTCTCCATGTCGATGAAATCGACGACGATAATACCGCCGATATCGCGCAGGCGAAGCTGGCGCAGGATCTCCCCTGCGGCCTCCATATTTATGCGATAAACGGTATCAGCGAGATTTTCCCTGCCCACGTATTTCCCCGTATTAACGTCGATAACCGTCAACGCCTCGGTCCGGTCGATGACGAGAAAGCCCCCCGACGGGAGCTCAACAATCCGCCCACTCAGGGCTTCGATCGCTTCGTCTACCTGATAAGCGCGAAAAATCGGCGTTTTATCCTCATAGAGCTGTACCCGTTCGAGCAGTTCGGGAGAAATATCCCCCGCCAGCTCGCGAATACGCTGATAGACCTCCCGGTTATCGACGAGCAGACGGTCGACCTCCGCCGTCATCGCGTCCCGGACGATACGGATCGCGAGCTCGGCGTCGCGGTAAAGAAGCGCCGGCGCCGAAAGGACCCCGCTCCGTGCCTGAAGCGACGCAAAGAGCCGCGTCAGATATTGTACCTCAGCCGTCAATGTTTCCTTCGTCTGCCCAATGGCCGCTGTCCGCACGATCAGCCCCATTCCCGGCGGCGCAATTGTCTCGGCGATCTCTTTCAGCCGGGCGCGCTCTTTCTCTTCTTCGATGCGGCGCGACAGCCCGACATAGGCCGCCGTCGGCATCAGCACCAGATTGCGCCCGGGGAGCGAGAGGTGCGTGGTCACCCGCGGCCCCTTCTTGCCGCCGGCGTCCTTGACGACCTGCACGATCAGCGTCTGCCCGGCGCAAATACTCCGCTGACCGGGAAAAACGCGCTGAACGTCGGGCGGCATACCGTCACCAATGTAGAGGAAGGCATTCTTTTTTCCACCGATGTCAACAAACGCCGCCTGCATCCCCGGCAGCACGTTCTGCACCTTGCCGTTATAAATATTACCAACCAAATGGGAATGAGACGGCCGTTCCGCCGCGATCTCGCACAGTTCGCCGTCCTCCAGAAGCGCCATGCGCGTTTCTTCGGGAACGGCGTTTACCAGAATTGTCTGCACCCCTGCGCCTCCTCAGTCTAAATCGATCAGCGGCTGTCCCGCGTGCCGCAGCGCCCGCCGATGAAGCGACGCCAGCGCGCTCTCACCCGGGAAAGCAAACTGCCCGGTCAAAACCGACAAAATCTCGCCCGGTTTGATACTGCCCGTCGGCGTAATGCGAATCGCCACCGCGAGACGCGCCGTCCCCGCTTCCCAGGAAAGAGCGACGTCGCCCTTGACGTACTGCTTCACTTCGATGTCGCGGCTCTTTTTCGGCGTAGACCGCCGGTACAGGCACTCCGTCGCTTCGTTAAACGCCTGCACGGCTTTCTTCGCTCCGACTTCATCCGCGCAGGGGAGGGTAATCTCATAATCGGCCTGATCCACCTGCGCCATCAGCGCCTTAGGGCGGCCGGTCAAAAGTCGCAGACGCCTTAGCTCCACGCCAGCCGGCAGCTCTTGCCGCAGGCGGCTCGCCACCTCCTCCGGCGGGATCGCCTGCGTCAGCTCGAAGTCCATGTACTCCGCCTCGCTCGTCACGCCCACCGCCAGCGCCGAAGCGAAGGCGATCTTCAAATGCGGGTTGAAGCCCTCCGAATAGGCGGCAGGAAGCTTCGCCCGGCAGATCGCCCGCTGCATCATATCGGCGTAATCGAGGTGCGAAATGTAGCGTATCGCTTCTCCTTTGGTGATAGCGGCGCGGTAGGTATAAAGCGGGCGCGGCGTACCGGCTTTTTCCGCTGTTTCAGCCATTTTCCCGCCCCCCGTCGACGATATGCACGCCCAGCCGGGGACAGACGCCGCAGCCGGTACAGTCGCCCCGGCGGCAATCCGGCGTCAGCGCGGCCGCCATCGCCTTTTTCCACTCGGCAGTTAAAAAGGCGCGGCTGACTCCGGGGGAAGTATGATCCCAAGGGAGCGCCTCGGAAAAATCCCGCGTCCGCCCGTTGTAAAAAGTGGGATCGACGCCGCAGACCGAAAACGCTTCCCGCCACGCCTCCTCGCGGAACTGATCCGACCACCCGTCAAATTTTGCCCCCCGCCGCCACGCTTCCTCAATGACCGCCGAAAGCCGCCGGTCGCCGCGCGCCAAAACGCCTTCCAAAAGGCTGACGCGGGCGTCGTGATAATTATAATGAATGGAACGATCGCGGATGTGATCCTTTAAGAGCTGTTGCCTGCGCTCAAACTCCGCCAGCGTCTCCTGCCCAAACCACTGAAAGGGCGTGTACGCTTTCGGTACAAAACAGGAAACGCTGACCGTCACTTTTACCCCGCGCCGCCCCTTGATCTCGGTATAGAGATCGACGACCTTCTTCGCCAGATCGGCAATCCCGATAATATCTTCGTCTGTTTCCGTCGGCAATCCCATCATAAAGTATAGCTTGACCTGCTTCCAGCCTTGCCGGTAAGCCGCGCCCACCGCCGAAAGGAGATTTTCTTCCGTCACGCCCTTATTGATCACGTCGCGCATCCGCTGGGTTCCCGCCTCGGGAGCAAACGTCAGGCCGCTCTTACGCACCTGCTGCATTTTATGCGCCAGCTCGATAGAAAAGCTGTCAATTCTAAGGGACGGCAAGGAAAAGCTGACCTTTTCCCCGGAAAAATCCGCCATCAGCTCGTCCACCAGATCGCCTAAACAGGAATAATCCGCCGAGCTGAGCGAAGTAAGCGACATC
>CAJPUA010000110.1 GCA_905373705.1 uncultured Schwartzia sp.
GCTCCGTCCCGTGCACTGCGTCCATATACGTGGCGCGAATGCCCCGCACCGGATCCGGCTCCAAGCGCTCCAAGGTATCCACATCGAGGAGCATAGCCCCCCGCATGGCATAGGTGTAGCGAAATTTTTCCATAATGGCCGCGCCATTGGCAATGTCCAATTCCGTCAACGCCGCGATAATGGCCGCCCGCCCTTCCTCCGGCGTCGCCACTTCAAGAGTAGACACCGGCAACGCCTCGATGTAAACGATATCCTCCGCCGGCGCCGCCTCAATTTTCAAATTGATGAAATCCGCTTCTCCCTTGGCATGGTGCAGCGCCCGCCCGATGAGCGCGGCGGCGTTTTCGCCCAATTCTTCCTCCGATAAAATCTTTTCCGCCCCGGAGATATGAACGCTTTCCCCATTCTCGTGCTTACTGGCCCGCATTTTCAGACTGTATAACGACATGCCTGCCCCTCCCCTTATCATACGTTCCCGATTGCCTCTATCATAGACAGGCGCCGTCTCCTTGTCAACCGCAATATTTAGAGTGTTTACCATCAAAGAAGTTTCCTGGCAGCAATATCTGCACCGCCAAAGATTTCCCGCCCATCGACGTTCTCTTGCTGACCCACGATCACTGAGATCATTTGGATTATCCGAGCCTCATGGCGCTTCGGCCAAAGATCCGGGAGATCATCTACCCCCTTGGCGTCGGCACGTACTTTAAACAACGGGGCTTTGATACAATGCGGCTCCACGAAGAAGATTGGTTCACGGAAGTCAAAATCGCGGTGGATCTCCAGGTGCATGTTCTGCCGTCGCAGCACTTTTCCGGCCGCTTCTTGGAGCAAAACAAGACCCAGTGGGCCGGTTTCGCCCTCCTGACGCCCCAGCGAAAATTTGATCTTTTGCAGCGGCGACGGCGGGTACGGCACCCATTTCAAAACGATCGGGCAGCAGTTCGGCGGCTTTGACCTCGCCATCATGGAGAACGGGCAATATAATCAGCAATGGCACCGCATTCACCTGCTGCCGGAAGAGACGGCGCAGGCCGCCGAGGACGTAGGAGCCAAAGCCGTCCTCCCGGCGCACAGCGGCAAGTTTGCGCTGGCTCGCCACACCTGAGACGCGCCGTATCGGGCGCTCGCCGCGGCGAGCCAAACGCGCAGCTATCGCCTCCTCACCCCCAAGATCGGCAAAACCCTCCGCTTCGACGAGACCGACGCGATCTTTTCCCCATGGTGGGAAAAGATCGCCTGACGAAAGCACGGCGATGAAATCATCTATTGGCTTGTCGGGGAAAGAAAAATACGCTAAAATGAAAGAAATAGATTGCGAAAGGATGATTTCCATGTCCGAAAAGACCGTTCTCTTTGAAAAACGTGGATCTATCGCCGTCGTTACCCTGAACCGCCCGCAGAGTCTGAACGCCCTCTCCGCCGATCTGGTCGGCGAATGCCTCCTGACCCTGCACACATTAGAGCATGACGACGCCGTGCGAGTCGTCGTCCTCACCGGCGCGGGGCGAGCCTTCTGTGCGGGCGGCGACCTCGGCTCTCTGGACGCCCTCACTACCGCCGACGAGCGCCGCCGCTTCATTGCTAAAGCGGCTACCATCGCCAAGCTCCTCGCCGCCATGTCGAAACCCGTTATTGCCATGGTAAACGGCGTCGCCGCGGGGGCGGGCTTCAATCTGGCGATGGCCTGCGACCTTGCTTATGCCGCCGAGGGCGTGCGCTTCATCCAGAGCTTCGCCAATGTGGGGCTCTCCCCTGACTGCGGCGGCTTCTACTTTCTCCCCAAAACCGTCGGGCTCGCGAAAGCGAAGGAGCTGATGTTTACCGCCCGGCCAGTAGAAGCCGCCGAGGCTAAGGAATTAGGCATCGTCAACGACGTATTCCCCCCGGAGGAATTGGAAACGAACGTGATGCGTGTCGCCGGGACCATCGCCGCGAAAGCCCCCCTTGCCGTCGCCATGACGAAAAGGGCTGTCAACAACTACGGCGCGACCTTGGACGAAACGCTGACCTTCGAGGAAATGGCCACCTCCATGCTCCTCGGCACCAAGGATTTTCAAGAAGGCGTTCGCGCCTTCAACGAAAAGCGTCCGCCAAAATTCCAGGGAGAATAGAAGAAACAAGAGAGGAACATCATCAAGGAGGAGAGGTTTATGCATCGAAAGATCGGTAAGTTGTTCGGCGGCCTTTTGACGGCCTTATGTGTATTTTTCCTGCCCCTCACCGCGTGGGCCGAGATCGTGGTGCTCCACACCAACGACATCCACTGCGGCGTGGCGCAAAACATCCACATCGCGCAGCTGGCTCAGTACAAGCACGACCTTATGAAGGAAACGCCCAACGTTCTCCTGGTAGACGCGGGGGACGCCATCCAGGGCGAGCCGCTCGGCAGCCTCACGGAGGGCGCGGCCATGATCCGCATCATGAACAGCGTCGGCTATGACTTCGTGATCCCCGGCAACCACGAGTACGATTTTGGCATGACGCGCTTTTTGGAGCTGGCCCCGCAGCAAAAATGCGGCTATTACAGCTGCAACTTTCTGGACAAGCGAACGGGAGAGCTCGTACTGCCCGCCTATAAAATCTTTACGATGGACGGGAAAAAAATCGCTTTCGTCGGCGTGACGACCCCGGAAACTTTGATTTCCTCCACGCCGATCTTTTTCCAGGACAACGAAGGAAAATTCATCTATACCTTCTGCGAGGATCAGGACGGCTCCAATCTTTACGCCCACATACAGGCAGCGGTAGACGAAGCGAGGGCCGAGGGGGCACAGTTTGTTTTTTTAGTGGGGCATTTAGGTACTAACGGCGCCATCTCCGTCTGGTCGAGCGGTGCTGTCGCGGCCCACACCACCGGCATCAACGCCATCATCGACGGCCATTCCCACGAACAGTACACCCGCGTGGATAAAAATAAAAACGGCGAGGATGTCATCATCGCCCAGACGGGCACAAAGCTCGCCACTGTGGGAAAAATCACCATCCACGACGACGGCACCATCACCTCGGAACTCGTCCGCGATCTGCCCCCGCCCGATCCCGCGGTAAAAGCCATCGTGGACGAAGAACTGAAAAAAGTGGACGACCTCCTCGGCCAGCCGGTTGGTGAAGCGAAGGTCGATCTGGTGACGGATATTGACGGTGTGCGCCGCGTCCGCTGCGGCGAGACGAACCTGGGAGACTTCGTGGCCGACGCCGTCAGGGCCACGCTGCATACGGACGTCGCCCTCGTCAATGGCGGCTCCTTCCGCGCCCCGATCACCGAAGGCACGGTGACGTATAAATCCTTAGCGACGACCTTCCCCTTCAGTAACACGATGGTCGTGCGAAGCATCTCCGGAGCGCAGCTCTTAGACGTGCTGGAATTGGGTGCCATGAACTATCCGGAAGAAAACGGCGGCTTCATGCAGGTCTCCGGCCTCACCTACACCATCGACGCCCGCATTCCTTCCTCGGTCAAGCTCAATGAGCAGGGCGGCTTCGTCGAAGTTACGGGCGCGCGCCGCGTGAAAGACGTCATGGTGGACGGCGAACCCCTCGACCTCACGGAAGATTATACCGTCGGCGGCACCAACTACATCATGCGAAACGGCGGCAACGGCATCACGATGTTCGACGGGACGCCGATCCTTCGGGATACGAACATCTCCGACCTTGACGCCATCGCTGAATTTATCAAAGAACAGGGCGGCGTCGTAGGCAAAGGCTACGAAAACCCCACCGGCGAAGGCCGCATCACAATCCTCACGGAATAAAGAACGATACACAACAACCCCCCGGCACAGCCGGGGGGTTGTACTTTAAAGGCCTCACGGACGAGATGCGGTTACTCCCTTCAAGGCGCTTGTGCCGTGTCCAGCGCCGCCATGACGGTTGGCCAGATGTCCGCCGTCTCATGACCGCGCCGCCAGAATGCCGCCCCTGCGAGATTATAGCGGTTGACTAAGGTTGCCTTAAGGGCAAGGGAACGGGCGTCTTCCTGCCAGACGCGGCAGAGACACGCACCGGAATGGTATTCGAAATAATATTGCCCGGCTTCGGGAAGCCACCGACGGGATGGCTTTTCCTCCGTTAAAAGTAGCCGCGCTTCCTCCATCGTCAGAGTACTCGCCTTGACCAGCCGTCCGTTTTCCTCTTCCCAACGGCGCATATAGAGCGGCATCCCTAAGAGCAGCTTTTCCGGCGGAACCTCGTCGAGCGTAGCTTGAAGCCCCCGCTCCACCCAGTCCAGCGAAGCGACGGAACCAGCCTCCGGCGAGGATTGACCATGCTCGTCGTAAGCCATCACCGCAATATAATCCACCGCTTCCGCCAGCGCCGCACGATCGTAGCACTGCGACCAGTTTTCCGAACCGCCGGGAAAGGTGACGTCCACGGAAACGGTAAGCCCTTCAGCGCGCGCCGCAGCAGCAATCTCCTGAACGAAGCCCGTCAGTCGGTCGCGATCGACAAGATTGATATTTTCAAAATCAAGATTTATGCCGTCGAGCGCGTATTCCTTCGCCAGCGCCAGGAGATTCCGAACCGCAGCGCGGCGGCCGGCTTCGTTTTCCAAAAGTGCGCCTGTTTCCTCGGGATCGAAATCAGCGTTAGTGACGAGCGCCCACACCTGATAGCCCTTCGCGTGAGCTTTATCCGTGTAGCTTCGATCGGGGCAGGCCTTCGGCGCAGGGACGACCGTCCCCGCCGCGTCCTGAATGGTGAACCAGCACGGCGACACTACGGTAATTCCTGAAATTGGCGGCTGCTCTGCCAGATCGATCGCGCTGTCGAAAATATTCTGCCAGATCAGGCGTATCCCTCCCGACGCTTTCGCCTGCCTCACCGGTGGCTTAGCCGCCGGCTCCCTTTGGCTCGTCCGCCACTCCTCCAATATCTTCCGCACGCCGTCCCCCGGC
>CAJPUA010000111.1 GCA_905373705.1 uncultured Schwartzia sp.
GATAACGAAATCCACCGGCGGAAGCCCCGCCGTGTCGAGGCAGGCTTCAAATCGCGCCCCATCGATCGCCTCCGGATCTATCTCGCCTGCCGCCGCCTGCTCCGCCAGGCGGCGGGCCGCCCGGATAAGCTCGTCCTGCCCGCCGTAATTCATCGCCACATTAAACGCCACGCCGGTATTATCCGCCGTCCGCGCCGTCGCTGCCGCCGCCTGTTCGCGAAGCGCCGGGGATAGTTCTTCTATCCGCCCCAAAAAACGCAGTTTCACATTATCCTTGTCCATCGCGTCGATCTCTCGCGCCAGATAATCGGAAAAAAGACGCATAAGAAAATCCACTTCACTATGGGGGCGTTTCCAGTTTTCGGTGGAAAAAGCGTATACCGTGAGCGCGGGCAGCTCCAAATCAATAGCCGCTTTCAGCACCTGCTTTAAAGCGTCCACCCCCGCCGTATGCCCTGCCGTCCGCAGCAAGCCGCGTCTTTGGGCCCAGCGCCCGTTGCCATCCATGATAATAGCCGTATGGCGCGGCAGGCGGTATCGTATAACGGATTCTCCGTACCTGGCGCAGTCGTCACCGATGACGGGCCTCGCAACAACCTTTTCCACATAAAAGTTAACTCCCGTATTCAGACTCGGACGCTTCACAAAAAGCGCCGCCCGCACCCTGATGAAAAAAGCTCCTCTCCGAAAGATAAAGAGGAGCCTTTTCCATCAGGGCGCGGAAATCGCCGCGACGGGACATCCCGACTCGCAGGCGCCGCATTCTACGCACTTTTCAGGGTCGATTTCATAATGCGACTCGCCTTCCGAGATCGCGCCCACAGGACATGTCCCCGCGCAGGAACCGCAGGAAATGCAGTCGTCACCAATTTTGTAAGCCATCTTCAGCCACCTCCTTTCGCTGTTTTCCCGCCAGCGTCAGTCGCTGTCGACCGTCCGCCAGAAATTGCTGGCGGACGACGTACAGGCATTTCTCATCGACCGGAAAAACATGCCGCGTCGGACGGGTTACTTCCGTATCAAACTCAATATTGGCCGCACGCAGCAGACTTTCCGCCTCCGCCAACGGGCGGCCGACAACATCCGGCGCCATCAGACCTCCATGACTTCTTTTTCCTTCGCCGCTCTCGCTGTGTCAATCAGCTTCACATACTTATCGACGAGCTTCTGCATATCGTCCTGCCCTTTTTTCGCCTCGTCCTCGGTGACGCTTTTCGCCTTTTCCAGCTTCTTTATCGCGTCGTTCGCGTCGCGGCGCAGATTGCGCAGAGCGACCTTCGCTTCCTCCGCCTTCTTGTTGATACTCTTTTTCAGTTCTTCCCGGCGTTCCTTCGTCAGCTGCGGAATCGTCAGCCGGATCGCCGCTCCGTCGGAGTTCGGCGTCAGCCCCAGCTCCGATTTCATCAGCGCTTTTTCGATCTCGTGCAGCATGGGTTTCTCCCACGGCTGGATAATGATCATCCGCGGCTCCGGGACGGAGATCTTAGCCACCTGATTAACCGGCGTCGGCGTTCCGTAGTAATCCACTGACACCTTGTCCAAAAGCGCCGGAGTGGCGCGCCCGGCGCGCAGAGAAGCAAACTCGCGCTTTACCGCTTCCAGCGTTTTCTTCATTCGTTCCTCATGGGAATCCATGATGTCCTTAATCATTTTTTCCGCCCTCCGACTGTCGTTCCGATATTTTCGCCCAACGCCGCTTTCACCAGATTTTCGTGCTTATCGATATTGAATACCACAATAGGAATTTTATTGTCCATACAAAGGCTCGTCGCCGTCGAGTCCATGACCTGTAAATTCCGCTGTAAAACCTCGATATAATCGAGTTCGTCAAACTTTTTCGCGTTCGGATTCTTATTCGGGTCGGAATCGTAAACGCCGTCGGTATTTTTCTTGCCCATCAGAATGACGTCGGCCTCGATTTCCGCCGCCCGGAGCGCCGCCGTCGTATCGGTGGAAAAATAAGGGTTCCCGGTACCGGCGCCAAAAATGACGACCCGCCCCTTTTCCATGTGACGGATGGCTTTGCGCCGAATGTACGGCTCGGCGACCTGTCGCATGTCGATCGCGCTCTGCACCCGGGAGTAGACGTCCTTCTTTTCCAGCGCGTCCTGAAGCGCCAGCGCGTTCATCACCGTCGCCAGCATCCCCATATAGTCCGCCGTCGCCCGATCCATCCCCTTCGCGCTTCCGGCCAGTCCGCGCCAGATATTACCGCCGCCGACGACGACTGCGCAGTCGACGCCGTGCCGCCGAACCTCCTTGATCTGCCCCGCGATATCCTCCACAACGGCAGGATTAATCCCAAAGCCTTGATCGCCCGCCAAAGCCTCGCCGCTCAATTTCAGAACGACCCGCTTATATTTTCCCGTCCCCAAGCTATGACCTCCATCCAGCATCTTTTGAACTATCGGTCAAAATCATCTGACGCTTCTAACAGTATAGCACTGAAAAGCCCTTTTAGGCAATCCACCATTCGGTATTCCGTCGGGAAAATATATTCCTCACGGGACTATTTTTCTCATACCGTGTCACGCCGCCCATATTTTTCAGGCAAAGCTCTCTCACCTATCAAAAAAGCCGACAGCTCCCTGCCTTTGAGAACTGTCGGCCTCTTTGTCACGCCCGTTTCACTTCACCTGCGCCATAACTTCCGCCGCGAAGTCTTCCTGCTTTTTCTCAATTCCCTCGCCCAGCTGATAGCGGGCAAAGCGCGCGACCTCGACGCCCCCCAGTACTTTCTCGACCGACTGCTTCGGCTCCTTGACGAAGGGCTGCTCCAAGAGGCAGACTTCCTTATAGTAGGCGTTGATACGACCTTCCACCATCTTCTCCACGATCTTCTCCGGCTTGCCTTCTTCGAGCGCCTGCTTTTTCAAAACTTCACGCTCGTGTTCCAGCGCCGCCGGATCGACCTGCGAGCGATTGACGCAAGCCGGATTCGCCGCCGCGATCTGCATGGAGATGTCCTTCCCCAGCTCCGCCGTGCCGCCGGACAGCTCGACGAGGACGCCGATCTTGCCGCCCATATGAATGTAGCTGGCGATGCGCCCCGCTTTCGTTTCGTAACGGGCAAAACGGCGGATATCAATCTTTTCACCAATGTTGGCAATCACTTCTTTAATAAAATCCGCGACGCTTTTGCCATCCAGCATGCTGGCGTTCAGGGCGTCCATATCGGCGGGATTTTCCGCCATGATATGCTTCGCCACCTTATCAGCCAGCGCATGGAATTTATCCGTATTGGCCACGAAATCGGTTTCGCAGTTAACCTCGACCACCGCGCCGACCTTCGCCGCCTCGTCGACGAACGCTGCCACGACGCCCTCCGCCGCAATACGGCCGGCCTTCTTCGCCGCTTTGGCGATCCCTTTTTCCCGCAGGAAATCGATCGCTTTCTGCTTATCGCCGTTCGTTTCCGTCAGCGCTTTTTTGCAGTCCATCATGCCGGCGCCGGTAAGCTCGCGCAGCTCCTTTACCATTGCCGCTGTAATCTGTGCCATTTTATTTCCTTCTTTCCGCTATAGAAAAAGGTAAGAGATAAACTCCCTTACCCCTTCGACTCTTATTTTATCTTCAGTTACTCAATTTACTGCCTGTTTATGCTTCGTCGCCCTTCGCCGCTTCGGCCTCGCCGTCTTGCTCGTCCTGCCCTTGGCGTCCTTCCAATACGGCATCCGCCATGCGCCCGGTCAAAAGGCGAACGGCGCGAATAGCGTCGTCGTTGCCTGGGATAACGTAATCAATCTCGTCAGGATCGCAGTTCGTATCGACGATAGCGACGATGGGGATACGGAGCTTGCGCGCCTCGGCGACCGCGATGCGTTCCTTGCGCGGATCAACGACGAACAGCGCCCCCGGCAGCCGGTTCATTTCCTTAATGCCGCCCAGATACTTCTCCAGCTTACCCATCTCGTGGCGAAGCGACTGGACTTCCTTCTTCGTCAGAACGTCAAACGTGCCGTCCGCTTCCATCTGTTCCAGCTCTTTCAGGCGCTTGATCCGCTTCTGGATCGTCTGATAGTTCGTCAGCATGCCGCCGAGCCAACGCTCGTTGACATAGAACTGCCCGGCGCGCGTCGCCTCTTCCTTCACAGCCTCCTGCGCCTGCTTCTTCGTGCCGACAAACAGCACCGCCTTCCCGCTCTGCGCCACGCTGCGGACGAAATTGTACGCCTCGTCGACCTTGCGGACAGTCTTTTGCAGGTCAATAATGTAAATCCCGTTGCGCTCCGTGAAAATGTACTTCGCCATCTTCGGATTCCAGCGCCGCGTCTGGTGCCCGAAGTGGACGCCAGCCTCCAATAATTGTTTCATGGAAATCACTGCCATGATGGTGCACCTCCTGTTTTTTCCTCCGCGCGCCTCATCGTCTGCGCCACTCCGAAGAGCACAGGGCAGACCTCAGCCCGCGTGCGTTTTTTTACACCGGGAAAAATTATACCACACGCTCCGGCTGATTTCAATAAAAATCCGTTGGAAAACGTCGCCGGGAGCGCTATAATATAAAAAACAGCAGAGGAGGGCGCACATGAGCGATCACAGCGATTCTTACCTGGAAAAAAACAGATTCATCGCAGACAACCAGGCTCTTTCGAGCAAGAGCAAGCGGCGTCTGCAAAGCGCCAAAGCGCCCAATACGGTCAAGGCCTACGGCGCCGATTGGCGTGATTTCGCCGACTGGTGCGATCACCATGGCGTTATCGCCCTGCCCGCGGAGCCGGAAACGATCGTCAATTACCTTAACGACCTTGCCGACGCTGACGCCTCGATTAAGGCGAATACCGTCGCGCGCCGGGTAACGGCCATTTCGGAGAATCACATCGCCGCTGGATTCGACCGCGATAAAAATCCCGCCTTCGTGACGGGACGAAAGAGCGCTCCTTCGCTGAGACC
>CAJPUA010000112.1 GCA_905373705.1 uncultured Schwartzia sp.
CGCCCATATCCCAAAGGCAAAAGCCGCCGATCCTTTTGGCGGTCTTATATCTTGGCGTCGTGTCGACGTTCGGCGGCTTTTGCCTTTGGGATATGGGCGTGCGGGAGATGGACGCCGCGGTGAGCGGGCTGTTCTTTTTCTTTCAGCCGGTCATCGGGACGCTTCTTGGCTGGCTCCTCCTTGGCGAGCCGGTCACGAAGTGGTTCTTCATCGGCTCCGCTCTTGTCGCCGCCGGCGTTCTCTTAGCGATGAAAAGTGAGGGCGGCAGCTGACGATTTTGGCGGGTATTCCCGCCCGCTATCCGCTGCTTGATATTGAGATGGTAACTTTCTCGACCATTCGCGGGATACAGGGGAATTAGATCGGCGTGCTGTGCGTCGTCAGGAGAAGCGGCCATAAGAGCGTCCGTTTCTCTTTGACGGCAGCGCGTACGTGAAATATTCGTTTTCTATAGGACGAAAAAGGGATTATGCTCGCTATTGAGGCTTTGATGGAAGAATTAAGGCAGCACGGCGTTCGGTGCGTTATGGCGTAAAGCTGAGGACAGGAGGAATGGATCATGCGCAGGATAATCGTAAGCGTTTTGGCGCTGCTGGTGTTGATGATGGCGACAGCGATAGCGTCGCCGATCAATGACGACGGGTATTTTAAAGGTATCCGGCTGTGCGGTAAGGTGCGGATTGTGGAGTCTTTCCCGGATATCAAGGTGCAGGTTGTCTCCATGTTTCCCGATCTCAAGGTGAAGGTCGTTGAGCATTTTCCGGACAAGATCGGTGAGTGGCAGTTCGTCGAGCACGGCGAGGATTTTACGGTGCAGTTCGTGGACGCCTTTCCTGATATCAAGATTAAATATGTAAGCGCTTTTCCCGGGTTAAAATAGCTGGGAAAATAAGAAAGCCGCCGGCAAAGGGACAGTAGATCCCTTTGCCGGCGGCTTTCCGGCGCTTAAGAGAGAATAAACCGCGGACAGAAGATAATCGCGTGGTTACGCTCTCCAGCGTTACGGAATATTCGGCAGCGATTGACTGACGACGTTGTGGCGGATGATGTCGGTAATGCGCAGATCGGTTTCAATTTCCTGCTTTTTTAGTGTTTCGGCTGTGTTAAACTCGCTGACGGACTGTGTTTCGACGGCGCGCTGATAATGCTGCCAGGCGGCGATGGCCAACTCGGTGGAGGTGTGGCGAAGGTTCGCCAGATATTGCGCGCCCAGCGGAATGGAGACTGTATCGAGCTTGCGCTGGCGCTCTTTGAGGGCGGGGATGATTCCTCCCGAGATGAGGCTCGTCAGTTCGGAGGCGCTCGCACCCTCCAGTTTGCCGCCGGCATTTTTCGTAATCGCCCGAAAGCGTTCTTTAAGATTCGCGAGTTCGTCGTTTCCTTCCGCTACGATGTCGTAGGTGGCGGCGATGTAGTCGGCGATGTCGCGGTTCTGCCGGGGGGCGATAGCGTCAAGATACTGCTGATAGTTGGCGATGCCGGTAATCTGCCAGTGACCGTCCGCGGCTTGCTCCATTAAGAGGGTCAGCGTGCTTTCAATGCCGGTATGACGGTCGCGGACGGAGAGCGGCGCTGCCGCGCTGCGGTCGATGACGTGGAAGTCGCCGATTTTCAGCACTTCGCTGTTACGAAGCTGGGACCGTTCCAGAAACCGTTCGAAGTCGATGCCGAGCTGGCGCCCTTTGGTCAGGGCGTCGCCGTCGGGCAGCAGCCATTCGCCGGTGGCGATGTGCAGCTGAATCGTCTCCGCGACGCCGGCGACGAGCTGCGGTTTAATATCGCGATAAAATCGTGTATAGGCCGCGCGCGTTTCATCGGTGAGGCCGGCGTCGTAGAGGAAAAGGTCATCGACCAGCACGTCGTAGGCGTGACCAATCGTGCGGTTAAGGTCGACGTAGCGATCGAGCGCCGAGGCGTCGTGGCGCTTGATCGCGGCGGTAAATTCACGGATCGCGTAGTCGGGCGTGCGGATATAGATGAAGTAATACCAGAACCAGGCGCCGAGCAGAACGGCGAAACCGCCGATGACGAGGAGCAGATCGCGCCGCTGACGGTAACGCCGCCGCTCGACCCGGTGCCAGAGGGAGCTTTTTTCCATGACAAGAATTGGCTTCCTTTCACGCCCATGGGACTTATTCTTTAGGGCAATAATCAGTTCCATTGTAGCACAAGACGAGGCGCGACGCAAAGAGAACAATGACGTCTGCTGTGCGTTTGCCGGTCTTTTCCTGTGCGGGCGCTTTTTGGGCCTATAGATTTAGGATGGGACTATCTTTTCGCAGTTAACGAACGCCACCGTGGCGCGCAGGCATGGATTATGGCAAACATATGTGTTAAAATAGAGGGGAAGACAAATTCTGCGCGGGGGAGGAGGCGAAGCGCCGTGAAGTGGATCAGCCATCAAATCGTAACGGGTGCGGTCATATATTTGGCGACGGACAGTCTGCTTTTGACCGTGTGCGGCATGGCCGGGGCGGTGATTCCTGACCGGCTGGAGGGGGATCCCCGGCGCGCCGGAGATTACTGGCTTTGGCGGCGGCTGCACCGCGGCTTGTCCCACTGGCCCGCGCTGTATCTCTTTGTGATTGCGTTGCTCCTTTCGCTGCGCCCGGCGGTGCCGTTTAGCGCTGAAGATCCGGTGATGGTGCCGGTGGCGGTCATGGCGGGCGCGTTGCTGCATATCCTGGAGGACGCGCTCTGCGGCGAGGTACCGCTGATCTTTCCCGGGGATAAAATCGGGCTGAAGCTCTTTGCCGTGGGCTCGTTTACGGAATATTTTTTCGCCGCGGGATTAGTGCTTTTGGCATACGGCGTGCGCCTCGCCGGGGGCGGTTAAGCGTCGGGCGGAGCGCCGCGCTCGTCGAGGCGCTGATGGTGCAGCTTCATCCTGCCGTAGCGCTGGCACGTTGCATGGGAATCGGAACGGGAAATAAATAAACCACGCGAAGCCGCGTGGTTTATTTATTTCCCGTATTTTTCAAAAGGAAAGGGAGAAGTCGACTTTTTCCGTATTTTGGAACATATCCGTCCGCGTCGCCCCGATGAGCGCCATGGCGATGCGAAAGTCGCCGTTTTCCGCCAGCTCGTCGGCATACCGTTTTTCGTATTCTTCGAACCGGTTATGGATGTCGAGGATGATCAAGGGCAAAAGCTCGCGGAAGAAGCCGTCAATCTCGTAGTCGTAGACGATGCCGTCGTTATCGTCGTGATACGTCGTGTGGTAGAGCGCTCCCGCCATTCGCTCGTCCTCCGTCGCCGGCTTCGTGTAGCCGAGCTTCTCGGGAATGGACTGCGCGTCGAGATAGAGGCACGCTTTGAGGCTGACGTTAAGATTCAGCAGAAATTCCGTGGCGTCATTGAAGAGGACCTTGTGGAAAACGGGGATCCCGTCCTTCGTGGAAAATTCGTCGAAGGGCTCAAAGTCGTCCATCGCCTGCGCCATGAGGATACTTTTAAAATCGTTTTTCGTCTTTTTCGCGGCGATGGGCTTTGGGGTCTTTCCGGGGAACATTACGACTTGTCCGCCATCCGGCTTGTCGGTTTTTTTTCGTCTCATAGCGCTGCTCCTTTAACCGTTTTGTCTGAAAGCAATCGTATCATGAAAAAGGGTTTTGTTCAACTGAATTTTTGCGGCACGAAAAGAATAACAGGCAACGACAAGAAACAGTTCTCGAAAAGAGAAGAAGCCCCCTGTTGGCAGGGGGCTTCGTACATGCTTTGGCCCGTGTGAAAATACGTTTTGTCCCGCGCTTACGGGAAGAAGGGCCAAACGATGGGGATGACGATGGCCGAAACGATCATGCAGGTGACGACCAGCCCGGTGCCGCATTTCAGATAATCGACGAAGCGGTAGCCGCCAGGGCCGAGTACCAGGGTGTTCGGCGGTGTGCCGACGGGGGTCGCGAAGGCGCAGGAGGAAGCGATCAGGATCGCCATGAGGACGGCGCGCGGCGAAGCGCCGATCTGCGTCGCCAGCGCGATGCCTACCGGGCAGAGGAGAGCTTTCGAGGCGGTGTTGCTCATGAACTGGGTGAGAATGACGGCGAGGGCGAAGAGAACCACGGTGATGACCATGGGATGCGGATCGCCGCCGAGGGCGTTGACCGTATAAGAGGCGATAAGCGCCCCGGCGCCGCTCGTATTCATCGCTCTCGCCATGGGGATCATCCCGGCGAAGAGGAAGATCGTCACCCAGTCGATGGATTGGTAGGCTTGCTTCTCCGTAATACAGCCGGTCACTACGCAAAGGAGCGCGCCGAAGATGGCGGCGTTTTCGAGCGGAAGCCATTCCGTGGCCATAGCCAGGATAACGCCCGCCATGATGAGGCCGCAGATGGTTTTCTTTTCCTTCGTTGTCTGCGTTGGGTCGAGGGCTTCTTCCTCGAGTTCTTCCTCCGTGCCTTCGCCTTTGGGCAGGAGGTGACGCCCGATGAGAAGCATGTAGAGGATTCCGGCGACAGTGATGGGAATGCCGATGTAGGCGTACTCGAAAAAGCCAAATTCCAGATCGGCCATGCCCGCCGCCTTAAGCGCTACGTTTGCGATGATGTTCGGCGGCGTGCCGATGAGGGTGATTGTCCCGCCAAGGCCGGCGGCGAAGGCGAGAGGCATAAGCTCGCGGGATACGGGAATCTTGGCGTTTTTACAAATGCCCCGCACTACGGGGATGAGGCAGGCGGCGGTGCCGGTATTCGAGAGAACTGAGGACATCAGGGCCGCGATGACCATAATGCCCGCCATGAGCTTTGTCTCGCCGGTACCGAACAGCCGGACGACAGAACTGCCGATGGATTGCGCGAGCCCCGTGTGAAACATAGAAGCGCTGACGATGAACATGCCGCCAAAGAGGACGACCGTGCTGTCCGCGAGCCCCGCGT
>CAJPUA010000113.1 GCA_905373705.1 uncultured Schwartzia sp.
TGCAGCTTTTCAACGCGACGTTCGTGCCGCCGATCGGCTTCGTGATGATGGGCAGAGTCTGACTGCGGTTATGCGTCGGACGGAACCTTTATAGGATTGTTTTTGCTATGCCAAAGCTGCTGTACTGAAATTTATGGTATAATAGATACTTAGCGAGAGCGACTGCGGAGAAGCGGGCGCTTAGCGAGGATATATACCGGAGCGCTTGATAAAGGCGAGGAAGAGAAGCCTGAATGTAGTGCTTACGTAGAATTAATAAAAACCGATACGGCAGGCGGGGAGCCAGATGTACGGGAATAAAGGCAAGAGGCGAGACAGTGATGAAAAAAGTATTTTATCAAGCCGGGATGATTATCGCACTGCTGCTCCTTTTGAGGGCGGAAGCCCTGGCAGCGGCGGTCGACATGGCGGATATGGACATGCAGTTCGTGGACGCTTCAGGGATGACGGGCTATTATGTGGACATGGGATCGCTGGACTTTCAAAACGACCATGAAGTGACGGCCTGGGTAGAAATTGTCCGGGCGGATAAAGATCGGCTGTATCTTTACCGCATCCATTTTGACCGTAAAAAACGGACGTATCAGATCCTCGAATCCGTCATGGCGGAGTATGCTACGAAGGAACGGCTCGGCGATAATTCAGCGCCAACCGCAGTGACAGCGTACGCGCCGGGATCGCCAATGGAATCGGTCGTTGAATTTATTTTTTCGCCGCAGCCATGACCACGGCGGAAGGCAATTTTTAGCGTGAAAGCATTGCGGCAGGGAAGCGAGAGGGTGAAAGACGATGAATGAGGTTCAGCAGAAATATTATGATCTCTTTATGCGCAGTCACACCCTGCAAACGGAATTGCAAGAAATGCCGTCCGATCGCTTATCCCCCGAGTATCGCCTGAAGGTCAGAGAACTGGTGCAGGTTTATATTGTGCTGGGGGACTGGTACCACGCCAATAATCTTATTTCTCGCATTATCACTGCCGCTGGAAAGCAGCCGGGCGTGGAACTGTCGTGGCCGGAAGCGATGCAGTTGGCGACGATGCTGATCGTCAATCTGCTGGAAGGAAAGCCGGCGCTATGGCAGGAGCGTATGCAGCCGGTTCTCCGGGCGATGCTCGAGCGGTCGGACGCAGTGGAAAAAAGCGGAGCGGAACTTTTCGCGCTGCTTGAGGTGGCCGATTTGGTGCAGGATATCCGGCAGAAAATGATCACGGCGCAAACAAAGCGCCGGATGGATCAACTGGAGAAAAAATATGCGTATGAATTTTACATGCTGGGTTTTTTGCCAACGGAGCTTGTCGTCTGGGAAGTCCGGGAGCGTTACTATTTCCTGAAGGGCGATTATCAGGCGGCGCTTGGCTGCCTGCCGTGGATCGAATCGCTGGCCGCGAAAAGTGAATTCGATTTTCTGCGGGTAAACGTTTATCAGATGGCGATGCATGCACAGGCGCGCCTGGGAAATTACCAGCAGGCTGTGGAAGAGCACGAGCGGCACGTCGAGCTTCGCGATAAGCTCGCTTCCGCACAAAACTATGCGTATTCCGAGTATTTGATCGCCGTTTACGGGCTGGAACAAAAACGGCGGCTTTTAGAGAAGATGCGTACGGAAAACCGGCGTTTAGAGGAGCAGAGCGAGATCGATCCTTTGACCCGGCTTTACAATCGGCAATATCTGGAACGCTTCATGGACACAAGGACCAAGGAGAAATCCGTCGAGTTTACCGCGGTCATGATAGATATTGATTTTTTCAAGGCGTATAACGATCACTATGGGCATATTCAGGGGGATACGGTATTAAGCGAAGCGGGAAGAATTCTCTGGGAGAGGCGCATGGACGGCTGGACGCCGGTGCGTTACGGTGGAGAAGAGTTTCTGCTCTTGAAGGAGACTTCGATTGCGGAGGCGCTGGCGGTTGCGGAGGAAGTGCGCCAAGCGCTTTTCGCACGAGCGCTCCCTCATCGCTTTTCGGCGGCTGAGTCAGTCGTTACCCTAAGCGCGGGGATTGCCGCCCGCCGCTGCGAGGGCCGGAGGGATTTTGAAAGGCTGATCGGCGAAGCGGATGACGCTCTTTACGAGGCGAAGAAGCAAGGCCGCAACCGGTGCGCCCGCTATGAGGAAAAGGCGGTGGGGGCATGAATATCAAGGAGATCGAGGAGATCCTCGCCTATTACGAAACGACCTACGAATTTTGCCTGAGTATGCGCCGGATCGAGGCGTACCAGACGCGGATACGCCAAGCGCTCGCAGAGGACAACGACGCGGTGAAGAGAGCGATCCTCTATTTTACCTATGCGGAAGGCCAGTTTAAGAACGATCAGATGGAGGAAGCGTACCCGAACTGGCAGCAGGCGCTTCACTACGCGGAAGAAGCGGGGCTGACGGCGTATGTGGCCAAGTGCCGCTCTCATTTAGCGATTTATTGGTACGTTCATGGCGAGGGGGATAAGGAGCGGCTCTTTTTTGGACAGGCACGGCGGACGCTGGGGCGCCTGCACCTTTACGACGCGCTGGCGGCGCACTACGTCGACATGCTCTGCTACCGGCGATACGACCCGGATACGACGGGAACAATGGAGTATTTGCAGCGGGCGGCGCATTATGCCGGAAACGCCGATTCGTCCATGTCGCCCCGGCTGTATCTTCATATCGGGTATATCTATAAGGTTATTTTTAGCGACTTTATTCTGGGAAGTCAGTATCTGACGATGGCGGCGGAGGCGGCGCGCAAGTATAAGCGCTGGGAAGAGGAAGCGATGGCGCTGCACATTTTGGCGGACGGATATATTCAGATCGAGCATTATACGGAAGCGCGGTTCATTTATCAGCAGATACAAAGCGATAATCATTATGCGGATATTACGCCGCGCCTGCGGGGGCGTATTCTGCAAAATCTTATCCTGTGCGATTTTCAGGCGGGGGAGCTGACCGAGGCGGGAGCACGCATCGACGAGATGGAAGCCTTGCGGAATCACATGTGGGAAGAAGTCCGCGAGCAGGCGGGGGCGGTTGTCGATCGTTTGCGCGCCAGCCTTTATCTGAAGCAGGGAATCCGGCTGGAGGAAGCGGAGAGGCTCCTTCGCGCGGCGGAGGAAATCTATTTGCGTTATGGCCGCCGCTTCTATGTGGAACAATTTGATTATCGTCTGTACATGCAGCTCGGCGAGCTGGAATTCATTAAGGGCGATCTGGCGCAGGCAGAGAAATACTATCACCGGGCGGAAGCGGCCGCCGTCCGCTACGATCTTCACGCCCAACGGCGCGTGCTGGAGCGGCTGGTGAGGCTCTATCAGACGATGGGGGATTACCGTCGCGCTTATGACTATTGCCTGCGAGAAGACGAAGCGATGGACACCATTGCGGCGGAAAACATGGCGGCTCGTTACGAGACTCTGTGCCGGTCTTTTTTCCGGACGCTTCAGGACAACGAGATTCAGGAACTGAACCAAAAACATGAGGAACTGCGGCGCGATATCGATACGGACGCCTTGACGCAGGTCTATAATAAAAAATATTATTTAAGCTATTTGCAGCGCCTGCGCCAGGGTGAAGGCGGTCGGCTGCGCCGACTGACGGTGCTGATGATCGATATTGATAATTTTAAAGGGTATAACGACTATTACGGGCACCAGCAGGGCGACGACTGCCTGCGGAAAGTGGCGCAGGCTATCGCCGACTCCGCCGCTCCATATAATGGCAAGGTCATGCGCTACGGTGGAGAGGAGTTCGTGGTCATGCTGGAAAATCAAGGCCTGACGGAAGGTACAGCGCTGGCGAAGGCGCTGCACGATAAGTTGGAGGCAATCCATCTGCCTCACGCGCCGGGAGCAAGGGCGGATTATGTGACGGTCAGCGTAGGGATCGCCGAGGAGCGCCGGAATATAGCCGAACAGATCGACGAACTTCTGGAGCGCAGTGACGAAGTGCTGTATCTGGCCAAGCGTGCCGGAGGGAACCAAGCTGCTTGCGATATGGCGGTTCGGGAACAGAGAAAGAGCAGCTGACCGTGGTCGCCGGGAGAGAAAGCCTTATTCGCCGGGCGGAAACGGAGCACCGCTTAAACGAAGTGCAGCTGGCAGCGCTTTTGTCTGATCCGGAGGCGGAAGAAGAACTGGCGGCGGCGGCGGATCGCGTGCGCACGCGTGCTGTGGGAGACGCGGTGCATTTGCGGGGGCTTATCGAGTTTTCCAGCTATTGCCGCCGAAACTGCTTTTATTGCGGCTTGCGTCGGGATAATGCGCAGGCGGGGCGTTTTCGCCTTACGCCGGAAGAAATCGTCGCCTTGGCGCGTCAAGGGAAGGCGTATGGCTATCAGACGCTGGTTCTGCAATCAGGCGAGGATCCATGGTTCACGGCGGAGCGGCTGACGCCGATCCTGAGGGAGATCAAGCGTTTGGATGTGGCGATTACGCTTTCCGTGGGCGAGCGGCCGTTTGCTGATTATCAGGCGTTAAAAGAAGCGGGAGCGGATCGCTTCCTGCTGCGCATTGAGACGACCGACCGGGCGGTCTATGAAGCGCTCGATCCCGGCATGAGCTTTGACGAACGGCGACGCTGTCTGGCTGATTTACGCCAGTTGGGGTACGAGGTGGGAACCGGTTGCCTTGTCGGCCTTCCGGGACAGACCGTGGCGTCTTTAGCGCGCGATGTGCTGTTCTTTCAGGAAATTGACGCCGATATGATCGGGATAGGGCCGCTCGTTCCTAATGAGGATACGCCGCTTAAAGGAACGCCGCCGGGCGATATGGGGCTGGTGCGGCGTTTAGTGGCGCTGATCCGGCTTCTTTTGCCGGAAGCGAA
>CAJPUA010000114.1 GCA_905373705.1 uncultured Schwartzia sp.
CGTTCGGGAGTCGTGCCTATAACGACGGGGATGTCGCTTCGCCCTAAGCCTTCAAGCTGTCGGATCGCGTTTGCGGCGCCGTCCTCTGTCCAGGTATTGCCGGTAACGATGGTGACGCCCATGAGTTCAATCTGGGGGGACTGTAAAAGCATCAGCATGGCGACGCCGTCGTCAAACATTTCGACCATGTCGCTGTCGAGGAGAACGCGGGTCTTTCCGACGGCCTCTCCACGCAGGGGCGCGATGGCGAGCGCAAGGCAAAGAACGGTCAGGCACAGAGTAAAGAGTTTGGAAAGCATTGGTCGGGTGAGCATGAGATTTCCTCCTGTTCAGCAGAAAAAGAAAACTTCAGTATAATTTATACTTAACATTAAAATTCGGGGATGTAAAATTATTTATTTAGCCTTAAGGCGTTGGCGGCGATCCAGTCGATGCCGGGCGACAAGATTGGGGATAGCGACGCCAAGAGAGATGCCGATGAGAATGAATACGGCCTCGATGCCGCCCTGCACGGCGCTCAGAAAGGTAGGAAGCGGCAGGCTACGGACGTTGATTAAGGCGAAGAGCAGGCGGTATAAGGGGATACCGGGAATGAGTGGAATGACGCAGGGAATGCTGATGACGTGGGTCGGCACTCGGAAATAACGACTGGCGGCGAGGGTATAGAGGCTGACGGCCGCCGCACCGACAGTGGCGGAAGAAGGCAGGGGGAGCGCCAGGCTGAGATTGAGAAAGTTTTTGAGGACGACGGCGATAACCCCGCCGAATGCGGTAACGCCGAGGAGCTTCGGTGGGACGTTAAAAATGACGGAAAAGCCGAGGGAGGCAAGAGCGGCAGCCACTGCCAGAATGAGATAACCGGTGCTCGGGACAATGCTGATCGTCGTAAAGTCGGCGACGCTGCCCAGCCGAATAGTTAAGACAATGCCGAAGGTCATGGCGCCGATGATGAGAACCGTATGCATGGCCCGGGTCAGACCGGCGATGATGCGATCGTTGACGAGATCGTCAACGGCGTTGATGAGCGGGATCCCAGGCACAAAGCAAAGACTTCCGGCGATCATTGGGATATAAGGCGTGGTGGAAAGGTTGAGAGGAATCATCAGCCACGCAGCAAAGGTCGCGGCAAACGCGGCGACAGCGATGCCCGCGTAGGGATTGACTTCCCAGAGAGCAAGGCGGCGGCGCACGAAAAAGCCGAGAACGGAGGCGAGGGCGGTGCAAAAAGCGGCGTCTAAATCGCCGCCGAAGATAATCGCGAGGGCAGCGCAGGCGATTCCGGTGCCGAAGGCAGAGAATGCCGCCGGGTAGCGGCGGGGAAGTCGTTCAATATGATTGAGCGCCGCTTCGTACGCATCGAGGGTGAGATGCTTTGCCGACGCCTCGGCGGAGAGACGGCTGACGGCGGTGATGACGTCCATATTCGCGTCATGCTTGCGGCATTTCTCAAGGCTGGTAAAGGCGTGGACTCCGTCGCTGATGTTAATGATGATCGTGGTGTAAACGACGTGCAGGTGCAGCGCCGCCGCCGGGATTTGAAAAAAAGCGCTGGTTTGTACCATATCACGAACGACACGGTTCGTGTCGGCGCCGTTTTCCATGAGGAGCTGCCCGGTACGGAGGATCAGTTCCATTTTGCGGTTGATATTAGTATAGAGAGCAGAGGAAGGGGCGGCGTCCATGGGTAAGTCTCCTTTTCAGCGGCAGTGAACCGAAAATGGCTGCTTTTGAGGTGATAACAAACGTTTCCTTCATCATAACACAAGAATAAATGCGCGGCAATCGTTATCATAGAGGCAAATTCCACTATATGCAGCGGTGGGAATAGGGATATTGCACAATATGTTCGGTAGAAAAAAAGTCCGATATGTGATAAAATGAGGGACGTATGTGGGAGTGATAAGGGAAAGTGGGGTCAGCAATGCCGAGTGATATGCACGTCCATACGACGTTTTCGGACGGCCGTCTTACGCCGGAAGAAATCGTCACCGCCGCCAAGGCGGCTGGGCTTACTTATTTGGCCATCACAGATCACGATACGGTGGATGGGATTCGTCATCTTTACGAGAATGGACTATACCCGTTAAAGACGCTCCGGCTCATTCCGGGCATTGAATTTAGCTGCGAAGAGGATGAACATGACGTTCACATTTTAGGGTACGATTTTGATATTTATAATCAGGAATTAGCAGATAAGGTGAATGAATTATCCGAGTCGCGCTGGACGCGCTTTTCGCAGATGATGGCCAGACTCCAGGAGCTTGGTTACAGTATTACGGAAGCTGATGTCATGCAGATTGCCGGTTCCAGTCGGTCGATTGGCCGGGCGCATGTGGCGCGGGCGCTGGTAAAAAAAGGTCTCATGCCGACGGTGCATGATGCCTTTGAGAAGCTGTTGGAGCACGGATGTCCGGCGTATATCCCGCATTTTCGCCTGCAGCCGGCAGAAGCAGTAGCACTTATTCGACAGGCGGGCGGAATCCCGGTGCTGGCGCATCCGAAGCTCGTTGGCGACGACGAACTGGTCAGTTCTCTTTTGACGCTTGATTTCGGTGGGTTGGAAGTGTATTATCCTCAGCATGACGCGTCAGATACGGTGCGCTATAAAGCGCTGGCGGAGCGGCATGCTTTGCGCTTGACGGGCGGCTCGGATTTTCACGCCCTGCCGCATCGGGAACCAAAGGAACTGGGCGTTTTTACAATTGATGACGCGCTAGCGGAGCCGTTCTTTCATCCGCCGGAAGCGTTGGAATAACGGTGAGCAAAAACGGCGGCAGTGAAAGCAATGGTTATTTTAAGTAAGAGCAGGTGAACAGACGAATGGATGTCATTGCGTTAGTAGGCCCCAGCGGTACGGGTAAAAGCCATCGGGCGCTTATCGTTGCGCACAAATACGATGCGGACGTCATTATTGACGATGGGATACTCATTAAAGGAGGAAAAATCCTCGCCGGTCATTCGGCAAAGCATGAAAAGAGCCGTATTATGGCTGTTCGGCGCGCCATCTTTATCCTTCCCGGGCATGCCGCGGAGGTAAGGGCGGCACTGGACAAAGTGGCGCCGCGACGGGTGCTCATCATTGGAACAAGTGAGAATATGGCGTATAAGATTGCCAAGATTCTCGGCTTACCGCCGGTGGCGCGCATTATCCGCATTGAGGATATTGCGACGCAAGCGGAGATGGACAAAGCGGCTTTTTATCGCCTCAAAGAAGGCAAGCATATCATTCCGGTGCCAACGATTGAGCTGAAGCCACATTTTTCCGGGTATCTTATTGATCCCATCCAGTCGTTTTTTAAAAAGTCGCCGCGCCGTCGCCGCCGCTTAGGCGAGAAATCCATTGTCCGTCCGGTGTTCAGTTATTACGGCAAACTGATTATTGACGATTCGGCGGTGAAAGCGATTGTCGAGCGACTGGTGGGGGATCGGGATTTTGTCAGTAAAGTGGGGCGCGTTCGGGTGCGGCATTTGATGGACGGCGGCGAGGATCGGGGGATCGAGGTGTCCTGCGAGGTCGTCCTGCGCTATGGTAAGCATATTCCAACGTTAATCCAGCAGACGCAGGCAAAGATAAAGGAAGCTATCGAGTACATGACCGGCATGGTCGTCCATGAGGTTAATATCATGGTCAAGACGCTTTATGTAACCGCATAAAAAGATTGAAGAAGGATCTAAAAGGCAGGTTCGCTCTCTACTTCGCTGCGCTATCCCGGCATGGCGGACAGGGACAGTGGACAGGCCTTTTTTGTAAGTTTTTTGGGGAGGATGAAAGGGTGCGCGGCGTTTTTGATATCGTGGGGCCGGTGATGATAGGCCCTTCCAGCTCTCATACGGCGGGCGCGGTGCGGCTGGGATTGATGGCGCGGGCGATTCTGGGAGAGGAACCCGTGCGCGCCGGAATACAGCTTACCGGCTCTTTTGCCCGAACGTATCGGGGACACGGAACAGATAAGGCCTTGGCGGCGGGAATTCTCGGTTTTGCACCCGATGACGCGCGAATCCGGGGAGCGCTGACATTGGCTCCTTCGATGGGATTGGAACTGGCCTTTCAAAAGGTGGATATTCCCGACGCTTCGCCGAATACGGCGATCATTCATCTGACGGGCGCGCGAGGGCGCAGCGTCGAGGTGCGCGGGTCCTCTATCGGGGGCGGAAATATCCTGATTATCGGCATAGACCGCTTTAAAGTGGAGCTGACCGGCGAGCTGCCGGCTCTCGTTACCGTACATCGTGATCAACCTGGGGTCATGATGAAGATTATTTCCATTTTGGCGGGAGAAGGGCTGAATATTGCCTTTATGCGTCTTTCCCGTCAGAACCGGGGTGAATTGGCGATGATGATCATCGAACTGGACGATGCGCCTTCCCCAAAAGCGGTCGCGGCCTGTCAAGCGCTGGATGTCGTGGAGCAGGCTTTTGCCGTCCCGTCGATTGAATGAGGTGGAAAATGATACGATTTGAAACGATAGCTGATCTCGTTCAGCTGGCCACGGAGGAAGCGGCGCCAATCTCGGAAATCGTCCTGCGGGGCGAGGCGGAAAGTTCCCGGCAATCGCGCTTTATAGTGATGGGCACGATGGGGGAGAACTGGCGGGTGATGAAGGAATCCATCGAGCGCGGCGTGGAAAATCGGGAACGTTCTCTCAGCGGGCTTACCGGGGGTGACGCAGAGAAGCTCTTTGCACGCCGCAATAAAGGATACTTGGGTGCGGCGGCGCTGGCGGGCGCCGCATACGCCGTTGGTGTGGGCGAGGTCAATGCCGCGATGGGGCGTATCGTCGCCTGC